>CAYXWE010000267.1:0-5865 GCA_964468145.1 uncultured Pleurocapsa sp. | reverse complement strand
GCGTTTCACGCGCGTTACGCGCTCTACGCTACTTAACTCCGAAGGAGTTCGGTAAATAGAATACTTTTTATCAATAGCGCGATCGCTTCCTATTTATTAGTTGTGCTACCTACCTCTTATTTTATTATCCTGACTCGCTAAAAAATATCAAAAGATCGATTATGCCAATTCTTTTAGAAAAAAAAGGCGATTCTCATAAAATCGACCTAAACAACAATAATACTTCTCAACAGTTGACTGTCAAAGTTAATCTCAATTGGAGTCAAAAAAACGATCGAGATACTGGTTTCTTTTCCAAGTTATTAGGAAATGATGCTCCCGATCTAGATTTGGGTTGTATGTATCAAACAGTAGATGGCAAAAAAGGTGTTATCCAGCCTTTGGACGGTAACTTCGGAGCAAAAAACGAATCTCCCTATATATTTTTAGATAAAGACGATCGCACTGGTGCAGCCCAAAACGGCGAAAATCTTACCATCTATCGCCCAGATACGATCGAACGGGTCATGTTCTTTGCTCTAATCTACAAAGGTGCAAAAGATTTTCAATCCGTAAATGGTCGAATGACTTTTCAAATTAGTAACGGACAACAAGTCCACATCAAGCTTAACAATCCCGATCGCAATTGTCCTTTTTGTGCTGCTGCAATAATTAGCAATATTGGCTCTCAAGTCAAGATTGTTAAGGAAGAAAAATATTTTCAGGGACATCAATTTGCCGATCGATATTATAAATTCGGTTTTCAATGGAGAGCAGGATCTAAGTAAACAGCTATGTCTTTATACGATCGCCTAGATTTAACCAGACCAAATCGTCGTAAATTAAGGTCTACACCCCAGAAAACCCAATCATCCCCAAAGCCGATTTGGGAAAGAATCGATTTAACTCGTCCAGTCAAACAAAAATGCCAGGTATGTCGCTGTCGCATTCAGGCTGATTGGAATATATGCCCTAGCTGTGGCAATCGATTAAAAAAAGCCCAGCTAAAGCGTCACTGTGTATGGATACAGGTTTGTAATCTCGATACAGCAGAGATAGATATAGATCTATGGGAAAGAATTTTGGTCGATGCTTTTTCTAAAGTCTTTAGTGCTTTTAGAAGCATCAATATCTTTTTGACTAATGAAACTCCCGATCGCCAACAATGGCAAGAAGATGTCACCCGCGTTTACGTCGTGATGGATGATTCGGAAGTAGATTATTTAGGTTTTGCCAGCTTTAGTTTGGGTAAGGTAACAGATATGGCGGTGGTACGCTTAGATCGCATCTGCAATGCTTCTTACTTAGCCGATCTAAATATCAATCAGCTATCTAATCTAATTGCCAATACTATCGTTCACGAAATCGGGCATACCCTCGGACTAGATCATTCCAACCTTCATACAGATGTCATGCACGATGGTTTAGACCATCAAGTCCATAGTTTAATGCCTCCTTCCTTTCATGGCGAACAAATTGCCCAAATGAATCATGCGATCGCGCGACATAAAGGTTAAATCAAAGGTTTTTGCCACGCTACTGAATAACGCCAAAACAAATGCTTTCTAATTTTTGATGCGATTAAAAATTGAGTATAAATATTCTTAACTTGAGATAAATTTAAATATCTATCTGTACGAAGGTGTTCTTTCATCGCTGCTTTGGCTTGGGCTGAAACTACTACATTTCTATTTCGAGTTTTAAGCAACCACCAATTTAGAGGAACAGCGATCGCGTCGTTCAAAATATCCTGAAGATTATTGTTTTCTAACAGATCTAAAACTATTAATACCCCTCCTGGTTTTAAAGCAGCTTTTATCTTAGGCAGTAATTCAGTTAAAGATAAATAAAGAAAACTCATGAATTGTAAGGAAATTAATTAGAACGACTATAGATTCCGCTCCATCTTGCTTGACCCCCCCTAACTAGAAAGGGAATAAATTTGTCCGTCTATCAACAATCTAGTAATGCCCTTATCTTGCAGGTGGCGAGAAGTTTTTTGCAGCATACGCCCATCTGGTACTTTAATTACTCGCTCGCGACGATGGGAAAAGCGTTTAGCGATATTGTGATTATCAAACACGGGAAGAGTCTTCTGTCTTGTTTCTTCCTGGGGAATTTCACCCAAATCGCCAAAGTCTGCCAGGGGCTTAACGATTAATTCTGCACTGCGATCTATTACCAGATAGCAAGTCCGAGGAAAAGTAGCTTGAGAAAGGGGCAAAATTTCAATATTTTCAAAACTAGAATCTCGTTGAGAATAGGTTACTTCTTGTTCGTTGTCGTCATCCCAATCATCTTCATCATCTTCTTCATCATTAATATCTTCTAGATCTTCTCCCAACATTTCTTTGAGGGTAATTAGATCTACTTCATCATCATCATCCTCGTCATCATCTTCTTCTAAATCGACGCGATCGCTTTTAAGAATCAAACTACTGCTTTTAGAGGCTTTGGTATTGATGATGAGTTTAGGTGCTGGTTCTTCCTCTACTTCTTCTATATTGCTATCTATTACTACTGGTTCTTCTACCTCTGCTTCCTCTTCGGTTGGTATTGCTGAAACTATTTCTGGCGATTTCTCTGTTTCTGTACTAGCAGAGGAGCGACGACGGCGACGGCGTTTTATTGTTGATTTTGCTACTGGTTCTGACTTTGCAGCCTCACTAGCTTCATTCTGCGAATCTGCTACCGCAGTTTCTTCATCTGGGGCAATTTCTGCGTTTTCTGCATCTTTGGTCGCAATTGATTCGACTGCTGGCTCAGTTTTACGGACAGATTTTTGGCGCGTGCGAGTTTTTCTAGCTTTAGTAGTTTTTTCTGCAGCCTCTTCTTTTTTGGTGCTAGATTTTTCTCCTCTGGGAGTCCTTGCCAAACGTTTTTGCTGAATTAAATCTTCATATTCTGTAGAAGATAATTGATTTTTAAGAAAGCGACTGATCGTAGAACTGCTTACTTCATAACTTTTTGCCAGAGTTGAAGTAGTTGCTTCGGAGTTACGATATAGCTGAAGAATCTCTTGCTTATCATCTTCGGTTAATTTTCTAGGACTCATGCTTTCTTAGTACAACTTGGAATACTTTGAGCGGTGCGATCGCCTTACGCGGTCACAATATTAATTATAGGGGTTTGGCGATGTAATATCTGAATCAGAAGGGCTACATTGCTGCTTTTTGATTTAACCGCTTTGCGGTAAGTGGTCGTGCAAATTTAATTGGATAGTTTAGATTGGGGAAAGGGAAAAAGGGAAAGGGGAAAGGGAAAAGGAATATAAAATACACAAATAATTTTGCATTGGTACTTAGTTATTAGTTATTGGTTATTAGTTTCTTGAGTTTAAGTTGCCTATATTCAATTTCCTTGCCAGCGTTCGAGGGGAATGCAGTCGATCTCTAGAGTATCTAAAGCGCGAGCAACTACAAAATCCACTAAGTCTTCGATGGTCTTGGGATGATGATACCAGGCAGGGATAGCAGGAACTATCTTGACACCTGTTTCTGCTAAAACAGTTAAATTTCTGAGATGGATTAAGCTCAAAGGCGTTTCTCTGGGTACAACAACTAAAGGCTTACCTTCTTTAATCTGTACATCTGCCGATCGCTCTAGAAGATCTGAGCTTAATCCCGTAGCAATTTTTGCCACCGTACTCATACTGCAGGGAAGAATTATCATGCCTAAGGTACGAAAAGAACCGCTAGCGATATTGTCTCCTACATCTCCCCAACGATGACAGTTGAGCGTTCCGCCCTCCATTACACCAGCTTTTTCGCGCCAAAATATTTCTTGTTTGTCTGGTTCGCTGGGCATCTTAATATTCTCTTCTGCCTGCCACACCATATAAGTCGCGCGAGAAGCCACTAGCTCGATAGTATAGTCTGCAGCTAAGAGATATTTCAATGCACGCACAGCATAAATCAGTCCTGAAGCACCACTTACGCCAACAATCAGGGGTTTTGTCATTTATATTTTTGTAGATGAAATTATTAAAATTAAATTAGACCCTCAAGTTCTAGTTCTTCAATCGTTTGCAAACCGCGAGGATCGCCGACTTTGAGGATAGCACTTCTGGCGTCATCTTTAACCCCCAAATCTTCATCTTCTACCAAAGACTCAATCAGGGCATCGATCGCCGTGGCGTAAACTACATTGGATGGAAGTTCGCGACATAGTTGTCCAATTGCCCAACCACAGTTACTCCGTACCGCAGGAGTTTTATCTCTTCGTAACCCCTGAATTAGAGGGGGAATAGCAGAAATAATGCTTTCATATTCTAGAGGTGCTACCTGAGCCAAACCACTAGCTGCCCACAGTCTTACTGCAGAGATATCGGTTTTGAGAGCTTCGATCAAAGGTGGAACGGCACGAGGATCTTTACTGTTGCCCAACGCCCATACTATTCCCTTACGGACATAGCCATTTAGATCTTGGGCTAACAATTCGATCAAAGGTTCTACTGCAGCAGGATCGGTATTGCGCCCCAGGGCATAAGTAGTGCTAACTCTAATCAAAGGGCAAATATCTTTGAGTAACTCGATCAATAGGGGTATAGAGCGCGGATCTTCAATTTCACAAAAAGCTCTAGCTGCTAGCATTCTTTCTGTTGGTTTTGTCGATGCCAAAAGTGCCAACATCCTTTCGGGATTTGGAGGAGGAATTTCATTGGTGGAGTTTGCTGAATCGAGTCGATCTAGAGGACTGTTTAACTCAGTATCTACTATATTTAGTTCGTCGTTTTTCATAATCGCTTAATTGTCGCTCTTTATAATCTTCGATCCTGGGCGGTTTTTTAAAGTTTTGTATCGTAGTTTTTTGAATATATTCATCTTACTATTCCGCCAGCGATCGATAATTAGGTTTCTCGATCTTGTATAGCCAAAAAAGCATTTTTAGCAGCAGCTTGTTCTGAGGCTTTTTTGGAACGACCGTAACCCTTGCCCAGAAATTCTTCTTTGAGCCATGCTTCGGCTAAAAAGCGACGTTCGTGTCGAGTCTCTCGATTATTTTTATTCAATTTAAACTCTTTGTTTTCTGCTACTCGATATTGGGGCAGTATTTTGTATTTTCTTTGAGTCCACTCTTGTAAGGCATCTTTGTAATTAAAACGAGCAGGATCGTTAAAGACTTCTAAAGCTCTCGATTTTAGAGCTTCATCCAGCCAAGGGCGGATTAAATCCATGTTCTGAGTACTGAGGTATAGCGCGCCTAATACTGCTTCAAAAGCATCTGCCAACCAAGATTGTCTGCCCGTAGGGTTGCCTGTAGCGTTGCTACCGATTAATAAATAGGGTTCTAGACCATAATATTCTGCCAATTGAGCCAAAATGCGATCGCTGACCAAAATCGAACGAACTGCAGCAAATTCCCCTACTGGCTCTTGGGGATAGGTTTCTAGCAGTAATTCTGCTGAAATTAAACGCACTACCGAGTCTCCTACAAATTCTAACTGCTCGTAATTATCGGTACTAGAAATACTAGGATGAGTTAATGCTAGATCGAGCAACGACCAATCTATGGGGGCAGTAGAAGATAAACCCAACTTTTGAATAAATTTTTGTAATTGCTTTTTTCGTCGGGGATCTTTGAACATGAAACTAAGCAGTAGCTAGGAGCTTCGCTCCTTTATGGAACATCGAGACGGAGAAAGAAGAGAGAGTCAGAACGTAAGCCGGATTCTGTTCTCCATCACAGCTAAGTAGCATTGTTAACACTAAGCAACTGCGATCGAGGGTAGTTATCTATCTAGGATGTTTGTTACCAAGCACCTCATGCGGTTCTCCAAATTCGGGACTGGAAAAAGACTAACCATAGCCCCGCCGACCTTGCTCCCCACTGGGGTTTACCGAGCCAGTACCTCTCGATACTGCTGGTGCGCTCTTACCGACACCT
>CAYXWE010000266.1:0-5865 GCA_964468145.1 uncultured Pleurocapsa sp. | reverse complement strand
CGTCCAGCCTGGGGTTAGTTGTTGGTATGGGGGAGGGGTGATGAATGTTCCGTTGCTGGTTTCGTAAACTTTGATTCCCTTGGTTTCGTTCTTGAGATGGTTCAGGGTTTCTTGTTGTTGTTTTATTTCTTGGTTGAGATAGTCTAGTTGGGTTTGGTTCTGGGTAATCCGCATCGACGAGAATCCGAGAAGCACCCAACTCCCGCCTAAGATACCCAGACAAAGACTCCCTGCCGTGACTGACATCCAGATCCACTGTCGGCTCAAGTATTTTTTGAAGATTTGGTGATTCTCCTCCATAGCGCGAGATATGATAGCTTGCTCTGCTTTGAGCCATTTCTCTGATTCTTGTCTGTAGTTGGTCGAGATCTTTTTTCTTTGTATTTTCAGTTGTCGCTCTAGTTCCTGTTGTTCTGCCGACCCTGTCTCCTCCAGGCGTTTGTTCTCTGCTTCTATCTTCTTCTTGAGATTGTCCCCCAAGTCTCCAAGATGCTTCATAGATTCCCCCTTTGAGTCGATATCGTTGTTTGTCTTCTGGATCTACTACTGTGATATAGTTTTCCCCCTGCCTTGGTATCTCTAGACCTAGTTCGGCAAAGAAATTGATAATATCGTCGCGATTGGTAACTAGTCCTGCTTCGATGCGCTGGGTGATGTAATCGGTTAGCTGTTGTTTGGGATTAGTCGCAGCCAGCATTCCTGCTCGTTGTTTTTCGGCATCGATTAGGGCTTGATAGCCTGGTTCGTAGATTCGTTTACGAGCTAGATCGTCAGGTCTTGCCCAGTCCTGTTTGATATTCCAATATGTTTGCCAGGGTTTGAAGTACCCATGCCAACCAGGAGGGGCAATGTTGAGGCTTTTTCCTGTATCTAGTTCGACTTTAGGAGTGACAAAATGAAGTTCTACGCGGTCGCTTCCTGTATGGGTATGGCGTACCCAGAGAGTGTTATAACAGTCAGAGGAAATACCAGCAAAGGCGTATTCTTCAAAGGAATCGATGATGGCTTGTTGCTGGGGGTCTGTGGGGGCATCTTCTACGGCGAAGCTCAGGACACCGCTGTTGTATTTGTATTGGAAGTCTAGCCCGTCAATTAACTGGGTGGTAAGTTCTGGATTGCCTCTAATAACTTCGGGGGCTGGCTCTCGTAGCTGTCCCGTGTTGGGGCTATCAAGACGAGTAATGTATTGTACGGGGCCACTTCCTTTACCGACTCCTCTGGCGAAGAATTTAACTAGCATTATTCAAATGGGTTAACAAGGTGTCAGTTGTCCAAGTTGCTATCCCACAACCAAGAAAATCATTGTCCAAAGTCCAAATTGCTGCTCCTAGAGCTAAAGCTAATGCCACAGTAAACCAATCATTGGGGTCGCGAGGAATCCGCGAACTGGCAACGGTTTCATAGTCTGAATAAACTTCATGGGGTACTATGGCTACTCTCGCTTCAGCCAAAGCGATCGCATCTTTGAGCAAATTTTTGCCCACAGAGGGCGAAAATACACCTCTTTCTATCATCTTCTCGATTCTTTTGTTCAGTTCATAAGTTGTTTCTGACCAAGCTTTTTCTGCCATATAAAGTTCTAATTCAGGGCGACTAATTAATTTTCTGCCTCGGACTCGAATCAACTCCCCCACCAAAATATTGGCATCAACTACTAAACGCATTCTTTATTGTTCTGACCCAGATAAATCTAAAGCACGAGCTAGTGCAGCTTCGTCCATACCACTTTCGGCGATCGCTTTTTCTACTGTTTGATTCAGTTTTCGTAATGCTTGTTCTATTTCTATTTCTTCTGATTGTTCGATGGGTATATAAAATCCCACTAATTTTCCGTGACGTTTTACTGCTACAGCTTCAGAACTTGCTAGATACTGAGATGCTTTATCTCTAAATTCTCTAATGCCAACGCTTTTCATGATGCTTTTTTTTGTTTAATTAAATTAATTGTGGTCAGTTTGTGGTCACAAATTTATTGTAAGTTACATTATTATCACCATTACGGTTTTTGCTTGACCTCGCTCAAAGCTGCTAAAGCTTTTTCTATGGCGATGAGATGGGTAACAACTTCTACCGTATCTGCTGTAGTTTTGTAGCGGTTAACCCAGCGGGCAATTTGATTGAGATTGTTGCCGATTTTAGCGATTTGCCGAGTGCGTTCTATTTGGACAGCGCGATCGCCTACATGGGATATTCTGACTCGATTCATCGCCTGTCTTACTAACTCTGAGATGCTCAATCCAGCAGCATGAGCTTTTAAATCCCAGTCTAATTTTTCCTCATCTGTTAGTCTGACTGCTATTGGTTTGGTACGCTGTACTTTTCTGGGCATGGATTGCTATCCTTGAGATCCGTAATTGTTAGTTTGGTAGAGAGAGTTTTCTTTTTTTCCTACCGTCAGAAGGGGTCGAGGGGAAGGCTTTCCCCCGCTAGCCCCCCTAGTACGTTAAACAAGAGCGATCGCGCTTTTTATGTATTACTTGGGGTGGGCTAGCTTTAGGTTTATTTGGGGAAATTTTAGCTAGCTCGGTAGAGTAGGGTACTTGGCTACCAATTATATAGCAATTATCAAGAAACTAAAAAAGAGTAATAATAGCAAGCAGTCGCTATCATTACTCTGAATATAACAGGAATTCATTTGGTTCAAGGGAAGAGTTACAAATTGTTAAATAGTCATAAAATCATCTACTGTAATATCTACCGCACTCACATTCTCAACTATTGCTAAGAGTTCATTATTATTGCTAGCATCACGAATCAGTGTTGCTGTTTGGGCCAAGTTGTTGATAATGTTTAAATCGCTAAAGCCTAATGAATTAGTCAAACCAAATAGATCGCTACGGGGTTGTGCCGAGGTATATGTAAAATCATGCCACATCTCCCTGTAACTCTCACTACGTAAGGGTTATATTTCCCAAGATCTATTGCGATCGCGCTTCTATCCAGATAGCAAAAAAACTTGAAAGCCTTACTCTATAAAGCTTTTATCTATATTTTGCTTGGCACTATCTTTCGCCAAAGACATGATTCTGACATTAAAAATAGGGCTTGTGAGGAACATGATTCTGACTTCCCACCCTATTTTTTCGTTGATTTATGTCTGCTAATACACTTTATCAGACATAAAGAATCTGTGAGAAAACCTAATTTTGAAACCCATATATAGCAATGGTTTGAATGAGATGTGGCACGATTTTACGTGTATCTCGGTCGAACCCCGGTATGGCTTGCTGTATCCTTGTATTCTAAAAAACTACACGCTCTTTGAGGATAAATTCACGAGATACTTACTACGTCGCTGGCGGTTGTCCTGTTCTAACTGGACAATTAACTCTTCTAATTCGATTGAAGCTAATTCTAGTTCTCGACGATGATGGCGAGAATTAGTAATTGTCTGTGTAACTTTTTGAGGAGTGGGTGATTTTGGCTGGCTCATAGTAAGTCCCAATCAGCTTTGATTTCCTGAATACTTCTTTCAAGAGCAGGAACGCGATTAGAAATAGTTGCCACTCTATCTGTCAATAACCCTAACATATCAGGGGTTATCGAGGGCTGTATCTCCGCCGTTCGCAGTAGTAATCGAGATATCTGTACGTAGAGATCGGCTGCTTGCCCTGCCTTGGTGAGTAGGAATATGGAAATCTGCTTTTACGACTAAGCAGCAGTTGATTCGGGGGCGGGTTTAGGCTCTTTCTGCTTAATCTCGAAGATATTAATCCCCGCATCAACTAGTTCCACCACCCCATCTGTTGATATGCCTTGCATCTTACCTGATAGGGCAGCTACCCAATTCTCCCAGGTATCCATTTTGGTTACTAACCTGAGTTCGGGATAAGAAAAGGAGGGAGTAGTAAGCTGAGAATGTATTTAATTCAGCACTCCCATCCTATGTTTATTCTAGAAGAATTATTCTGTGACCTAGATGATTTTTGCGCTCTCTTTGAACCTGCTTGGCGATCGCAGTTAATCTCTCAAGGACTAAAAACACGCAGGCGAAATCGTCAAATGAGCTTGAGCGAGATTATGACAATTTTGATTGCATTTCACCAGAGTTATTATCGTAATTTCAAACGTTATTACTTGGATCATGTCTGTATTCATTGGTTGAGCGAGTTTCCCAAACTACCGAGCTACCAACGTTTTGTTGAATGGATGCCATCGACTTTATTACCTTTATGTGTTTATCTCAAGCGTTGTTTTGGCAAGTGTACAGGCATTAGTTTTATTGATGCTACCAGTATCAAAGTTTGTCACAATCGGCGTATTCCTCGCCATCGAGTTTTCCAAGAAATAGCAGCTCGCGGTAAAACGTTTGTCGATTGGTTTTTTGGATTTAAACTTCATCTTGTAGTTAATGAAAAGGGAGAATTGCTAAATCTTCAAATTACGCGCCCGAAATACTGATGATAGAAAACCTGTTACCGATTTGGTTTCATCTCTTTTTGGTAAGATTTTTGGCGATCGTGGATATGTATCTCAAGCCTTGGCAACAAAGCTACTCCAAGACTTTAAGATCCAATTTTTTGCCAAACCGCGACGTAATATGAAGAATCGCTTAATGCTACTTAGCGATAAGCTTTTAGCTCGTAAGCGTTCAATTATTGAGACAGTTATCGACCAATTGAAAAACATTTCGCAAATCGAGCATTCTCGTCATCGCTCGCCTGTTAATTTTGGTGTTAACGTTTTATGTGGTTTGATTGCATACTGCTACCAACCAAAGAAGCCTTCTCTTGATTTAGAAAAGGATTTGGCTCAATATGCTTAACCCGAACTCAGGTTTACTACCTTTTTCAAGCTCTTACGATTGACCTGGGCTTTAATGGCAATATCGTTTTCTCCTTTGACTTCAATAGTGACTTTTTTGCCTTCAGTAGGTATATTTTGAGGACGTTCGGTGAATTTGATAGTTAGTTCTGGTATTCTTCCTTGAATCATAAGTTAAGAGAATTTCAACAAAGATTGATAATAGACAGGCTATTTCTTTTAGGCTATCGAGAATTAGGATTAGCACCCAGAAAATTAATGGTTAACTTAGAATTATTCTTGTGAGATTGATTCATCACTTTTTCTCAGTTGCGATCTAATAGCCCTTTGTCAGTGGAAAGATAACTTTTGCTTATCGAAAAAAAATCGCGCCCTTCGGAATTTAGGGTATAAGTAAACCCGATCGTTTCACCGAGCGATAGAATCATTCTTTTTTTTGTTCTGGTTCATATAGAGTCAAATGAATTAAGGGTACGGGTATTCCTAATTTCCAGATTTCACCAGGAGTATTCAGAGGTTTGATGTAAACTAGGAGCAAATCTGTAAAATCGCTATAAAGACTGGAGTGGTAGTTAGCTCGATCTATTTTCACAACAGTTTCCGACTCAATAGCTCTGAATTCTTGAATCTCTTTTAGACTTGATGTTCTTTTTCCTTCAACCAGTTTCTTCAAGCGAACCCTGCTGCTAGTGTTTGAATTCTGAGGATTCTGATATACTAGTTCTGGTTTCTTACTCTTCATCAGCTCAGTCAAGTAAACCCTACCAACAGTTTTTACGTACAACTTGCAGACAGCCACACACAAACCCTTCATATAGGGCAGGGTGTAACGCGGATGGCTGTATCTACTGCCCTGGTTGGTTTTTGGCGATTTGGATTTTTTGACGATTTTGACCTTTTTTCGTACTACTTTTGAGGGTGTAACGCGGTCGCTAGAATCTGCGACCGTTGGTTGCTCTGGCTGTAGCACTTCTGAATCTGCTTTCTCTGGCTTTTTCTCTTCTTGAGGGATATTTTCTGGCTCTGGTGAGGGAGTATTTTTGTTCTCTACGGTTTGGAAGGTGCGGTGGTTGGGATGCCAGATTTTGAGGTTGTGTTTTT
>CAYXWE010000265.1:0-5918 GCA_964468145.1 uncultured Pleurocapsa sp. | reverse complement strand
AGGTCTCCTCGGTAGCGCGAGTTGTCCGTGCAGAGTTAGCGTCGGGAGCAGTCACAAAATGACTTTACTCAAAAAAATAAGTATAGCTGCGACAGTTTGTAGCTTATTATACCTAGCAATTTGCATATATCTACGCTGGGGTCAGACGAAATTAATTTTCTTTCCCGATCGCACTATAAAATCAACTCCCCAAAAACACAATCTAAACTATGAAGATGTTTGGATAGATGTCCAAGACGATAAAATTCATGGCTGGTGGATTGAGGCTGTAGAAGACTCAGCACCAGTCTTGCTATATTTTCATGGCAACGGTAGCAACAATGGCGATATGGTAGATCTCGCTCTTACCTTTCATAAGCTTGGACTATCCACGCTGCTAATTGACTATCGTGGTTATGGTAAAAGTAGTCCAATTTTCCCCAATGAAACCAGAGTGTATGAAGATGCAGAAGCAGCCTGGAAATATTTAACCGATACCCAAAAAATAGAGCCTGAAAAAATAATAACTTATGGGCATTCTTTAGGTGGCGCGATCGCGATCGAGTTAGCAACTAAGCATCCAGAAATGGCAGGATTGATAACAGAGGGTACTTTTACTTCAATTAAAGATATGGCAAAATATAGCTATCCCTTAGATATTTTTCCATTAAATCTACTGATTACTCAACGCTTCGATTCGATTAATAAAATAAATTATCTACAAGTTCCCCTCTTAATGTTCCATGGTACTGCAGACGAAATTATTCCCCTCTCAATGGCAAAAGAATTATATGCAGCAGCACCCCAACCCAAACAACTAATAATTATCCCCAATGCCAATCACAACAATTTAGATTTAATTGGCGCTCAACAATACACGCTTAATTTACAGCAGTTTATCAATTCAATAGACCTCTTGCGCGAATAATTTTCAGGATTGTAAATTGATAGTTTTTTGTCATTTGTTTTTTGTTATTTATATAAAACTCAACTCAGTTAATGATTTATACTAAATCCTGTTTGGATACACCATTTAAAAGTTGGGTAAAGGCGTGATGAGCAGTCCGCAGTCCGCAAAAGGTTTAAGCTTGTTTTAGACTCCTAGTTTAAAAGTAAGTTTTGTAAATCGGATTTAGTATTACTTCCTGCATTACCCATATGTCTACTAAGTTTCTTATGACTTTTAAGAACTGGTATTACCTTTGAAAGAGAGAAAATAAGGGTTTTAATGTTCGATATTTATTGCTGTTTGGAGCTTCTCGGCTAAGATGCGAACGTTTGGTTCTTTAAGTATCTCTAAATGTTCTCCTGGTACATCATAAATAGATAAGCCAGATTGGGCTAATTCTTGCCACCCTAGTTTGGGATTCATATCATCCGTGGCGCGAAATAGATTTACATGACCTGGATATGCTTGGATGACATAGTTGCGATTGACTTCTTGATGTTCTTTTCTTTGCTGAATATATGCTGCTTGGGCAAAATTTCTACTGGTTTCATCGACTAGGTTGTTCTTAATCCAGTCTATTTGATATAAATTGGCTCTAGCACTATCTGCCGTTGCGCCAATGCGCCATTTAATCCGTTCGACAATGTGCGCTATTCCTCTGTCGCGTATTCGATCGAGATGACCGAATATTTTTTGTTTTAAGGGACTGGTTTTAAACATGGAATTGCGATCGGGAATAAAAGTATCGACCAAGCCCAAAAACTTAACTTCTTGCTGTCGAGCGACTAATCGTTGAGCTAGTTCGTAAGCAATGACGCCACCAAAAGATACCCCCAGAATATAATATGGCCCTTGGGGTTGAACTAATTGGATTTGCTGAGCGTAGTAGGATGCCAAACCCTCAATATCTCTAGGGTGGGGCAAATCTACCTCGTTGCTAAAGAATGACGACAAGCCACAAAGACTTATATTCGACTCTAAATATTTAGCCAGAGGGCGATAAAGCTCTAAACCATAGCCCAAGTTATGAATAGCAAACAACATAGGGTTGCGATAAGCCGAACCGTCTCGATTTCCTACGCCTTGTTTGATGGGAACAAAGCATTCTGGATAAGAAAATCTATCTTGTTGAGAAATCAACTTAGCCAAGGCTTCGGGAGTAGATGACTGAAAAATGCTAGAGATAGGAATTATCTGTTGGTATTTAGTTTCAATTTCTGTAACCAAACGGGCTGCAATGAGAGAATTGCCCCCAAGCTCGATAAAATCATCTTTGATACCAATTTTTTCAATGCCGAGAATTTTTTCTAATAGATCTACAATCTCTGATTCAAACTGATTGCGCGGAGCAATATAGCGATCGCCTCGCTCGATATTACGTTCGGTTACTAAGGCTTTGCGGTCAATTTTGCCACTAGCAGTCAGCGGAAAGGAATCGCAAAAAATAAAATTAGCAGGAAGCATATATTTGGGCAGCTTCTCTAACAAAAACTGGCGGATTGCTTCAATACTAGGCGGTTCTTGACTGGGTACGAGATAGGCGATTAACGTTTCACCCAGTTTGTTGTTCTGCACTACTACTGCCGATTCTAAAATTTGAGGATGCTGTACTAGAGTGGTTTCAATTTCTCCCAATTCGATCCGCAGTCCATTAATATTAACCTGGCGATCGCTTCTACCGAGGAATTGAATTGTGCCATTGGGGAGAAAACGCCCTAAATCTCCTGTTTTGTACAATTTGGCATTTGGGACATAAGGATTAGCAATAAATTTTTCTGCCGTTAATTCTGGTCGGTTGAGATACCCTTGAGCCACTCCCGCACCGCTAATATGAATTTCACCAGTTACCCCAATGGGTACGGGTTGAAGATATTTATCTAAAACATAGACTCGCATATTAGGAATAGGCGAACCTACAGGCAAAGATTGGTAGCGAGTATCTATCTCTTGGGGTATATAGTAAATAGTAACTACTCCCGTACCTTCAGTTTGTCCGTAAATATTAGCCAGTTGGACTTCTGGTTTAAAAAGTCGTCGCCAACATTGATAAATTTCTATAGATACCTGTTCTCCTCCTGCTGCCACTAGGCGTACCTGATTGTCCATCAAACTATCGCGACGCTCTTGATTTAAGCTGTCTAAGATACCAGAAAAGTTGCGCCAAAAAGAAGGTACGCGATCGACAATGGTTACTCCATGATTCTTGATTAACTCAAACATTTTCAGGGGATCTTTTTTATCAGCAGTAGTCAAAATAGAAACTGCTGCACCTTGAGCTAGGGGCATCAATAACTGTCTGGCAGAAACAATCAGGGCGATCGAGCCACGATGGAGATAAACATCAGCAGAAGTAATGTTTAGAGCAATCTTGAGAGAATGGGCATAATGAGAAAGGTTGCGATGAGAAATCTTTACTCCTTTAGGTTTTCCTGTTGAACCTGAAGTGTAGACAATATGAGCCAAATCTTCGGGGACAATTTCTAGGTTGAGATTATCTGGGGATTTTTGCTCGATTAAATGCCAGTCTCGATCCAAACAAACCAGAGATAGAGAATTTGCGGTTGGGGGTAGTTTATCCTCTAACTCATTTTGAGTTAATAAGACCTTTATTTGAGAATCTTCTAAGATATATGCCAATCTTTCGGAGGGATTTTCTCGATCTAAAGGAACATAACCCGCACCTGTTTTGAGAATGCCCAAAACACCTACAACCATATCGGGCGATCGCTCTAAATACAAACCGACTAGAGATTGTTTGCTGACTCCTAATGTTTGTAAGTAACGAGCAACTCGGTTCGCCTTTTGGTTTAATTCTGTATAGGTTAACTGTTGTTGTTGGCACTTCAAGGCGATCGCATCAGGAACTTGAGCTACTCTAGTTTCAAACATCTCGACGATCGATCTTAATTCTAGCTCTACCTGAGTTTGATTCGAGCGATGGAGGACTAAATCTGTTTCTGCTTCTGTCAGTACGGATAGTCGATCTATTGGTGTATCTGGGCGAGCGACAATATCTTCTAATAGTTGTTGATAATTAGCAATAATTCTCTGGCGAGTGGCGGGTAAGAATAAATCTGCATTGAATTCTAAACTAACTTGAGATGAATCGGGATCGAATCTCAGGAGTAGTTCTCTTTTGTGTAGCGTTGGGGGCGATAATTCTGGGTTCGAGCAAAACAACATTTGTTCCCATGGCAATCTAACAGACTCTAACTCATTCGCTTGCACCATAGATGCTAGCTGTTCTGAATCTATCGGATATTTTTGAGCCGTTAATAAAGTATTTTGAATAGAATTTAATAAGTCAAAATAAGAATATTGTTTGTTTTCAAGATCGAGGCATAAAGGCGCGATCGATAAACGATCTTGAGATGAAATATTTTCCTTTGCTGATAAATAACCGACAGTTAATTTTGTTTGATTGGTATAACGATATAGCAACACATAATAAGTACTCAGAAATACTAATTCCAAATCAGTATTAGCTGAATTAGCAACTGTTTGTAACCCTCGATGCAATTCTGCTGATAATCCTAAAGGTGTGGTGGTGTGGGTAATAGCAGTTTCAAGCTCGCGATGAGCGGAAGGCTCTACTACGCGATCGCTGGGAAAATCGATAAAAGGAGCAAGATTACCTATTGCTTGTTGCCAATAGGCAAAACTTTTTGTTGGTACTTTCTCTTTGGATAATGAAATATTATTTCGATTTAGCAAGATAATAAATACTCCTCGACTAATTCCTATTTAAAAAATGGCGTTGGTCACTAAATGATGTAAAATGAAAAGCTACATTTTGTAGTTTTAAACTCTAAGCTTTTTAAATTAAGGTTTACTTGGTTAAAGATCTGAAAAACAGTAATAGCATTACACATTCACCAACGCCAAAAAAATAAATAACTGTTCTTAGGTCATCTTAAAAAAAATTAAGCAAGATCGGGTAAAGGAATAAAATCTAGCGCGAAAAAGTCATTCAAACTAAAATTCCAGTAAAAGTATTTAATACTTTTACTGGAATCTGGCAAAACTTATTTTGTAAGCTCATTTTTCAAATGTTGAAATCAATAAGCCAATCTCAAGCAAGCATTACTATTACAATGCCTGACCGATTTTTGGTTCGATACCAGCGATAATCCGCTGAATGTTGGTTTTGTGACGTAAAACCACATATAAACCAGCCAAAACAGCAAAAAGAGCATAAGCTACAGGTTGATTTAAAGCAATCATTAAAACATTAACCGCGATCGCGCCACCAATAGAACTCAAGGAAACGATGCGAGAAAGACTCAAAATGATGCCAAAACTGGCAAAAGTTCCTAAAGCCACCACAGGATTCATTACCAAAAGTACCCCTAGAGTAGTCGCTACAGATTTGCCCCCCGTAAAATTGAGCCAAATCGACTTGCTGTGACCGATTACAGCACCTAAAGCAGATGCTGTAATTATCCAGGGATGCCAGTCTGCAGGCAAAAAGTCAGCGGGAGCAAGAGTATAAACCAAATTGACCAATGCTAAAGCTAATGAACCTTTAAGTAAATCGATCGCTAGTACAGCAATTGCTGCAGATTTACCAACCGTGCGTAAAACATTAGTCGCTCCTGTCGAACCAGAACCATGTTCTCGGATATCAATTCCTTTTAGATAATATCCTACCGCGTATCCCGTCGGAATCGATCCCAAAAGGTAAGCAGCAAATATCAATAGGGAGACTATTAAAAAATTAGATATCATCATTCATCATTCTGTTAAATATTTAGTCACAGTTTAACGGCTTTTTGTACTAAACAAAATACCTTAATCGACTATTTTTGAGATTAGTACAGATAGTTAGATGATGTAGGTTTGGCTGTAGAGGCGAAAGCAAGCCAGAGAGGGAACTTCAGCATAGATAGGTTCAAGAGTTCTTCTGTCTCGTCAATGATAATAATCGGTAATAATTTGTCCGCGATCAGGCGTTCTGGGTGCAGGTCGAACTTGGCCTTCACCCGTTCCA
>CAYXWE010000264.1:0-5932 GCA_964468145.1 uncultured Pleurocapsa sp. | reverse complement strand
ACAAGCCCAAAGCACCATTTTTTTCTAAAGCGCGAATAAATGATTTTCCAGTGGTGATTAATGGCATACCTGAATATGTTATATCTCTTTTGCGTAAGTCTTATATAAATTATATTTTAGAAGATCTTGGCGAATTAACTCGATACTTCCTGTTGTAGATAATACTGGTAGCGATCGCGCAATTGTGCGGAATTAAGATCTTTTGTCCAATATTCTACTAAGGCATGACCTAATGCCCAGGCATTGTTATTGCTATTATCTTCATCATTATCTAGCAATAAAGACCACAGGGATCGCAGAGGGAAGTTACTGGGGCTAGAATCATCATCGAGCAACACATAGAGATCGTAAGCCATTTGCAGCTTGCCAATTACTACAGGGGCTTGTTCTACGGGAATTTGTTCTGCCAAGACAAAAGCCAAAGCAGTATTCCCCGTGGACATAGTAGAAAGAAATTGTAGGATGGGGCTTTTGACCAAATTAGTTAATCCTTGGGTGGTAGCCATCTGTTTGGTGTAGCGATCGATAATTTGGGCTGCAGATTGACTGCGGGTTTCCAAATCGCGCAAGAAACGGGCTAAACGAAGCTGTTTGGCTGGTGCGATCGCATCAATTAAATCTTGAGATAAATTGCCTATTCCCCAGCCAGGGCGATTATTAACCGAATCTTCAGTCACAATGGGCAATACTAATTCGCAGATATCCCCTAATTGTTCTGCTCGATAGGCGGTAGCTTCGCGGATTGATTTCTCTTTGGGTTTTGTACCTCCTCGCCAGTCGTAGGGCGGATTCCATTCACGAATTGGACGCAGGCGATCGACTTGGGTAACTATACCAATGGCATTTAGATCGGGCAAATCTTGTTTTAATGCCGAAAGGAAATCTAGATCCATTTGCAGGGCGGGATCTAGGGCTGGGGTGACTAGTAGCAACAAATCTGCAGTGGTAGCATAGTCCAAAACTCGATCGCGATATTCAGGGCGATTTACCTGTTCGTAGCCAGGGGTATCTAAAAGATTGAGTACTTCACCAGTAGGAGTTTGCCAAGTATAGTTTTTAATACTATCCGTACTGGGTAAAACGTCTACTTCTGCCCTATCTGCTTGAAATAAAGTATTGATTAAACTACTTTTGCCCGCCCCAGTGCGCCCTACCAAAATAATGTTGATGGGTTTTTGTACGACTTCTGCCGGAGGTTGGGCAGACTCTAAAATCTCTTTGAGGGTTTGGGTTTGAACTTTGGGTAAGGCGGGATTGGCTTCTACTGTAGGAATTTCAATTGTCTCGTCTCCATATAGAGCGATCGCCTGTTGAGCTAAGTTTCTTAATGCAGTTTCCCGCATTAATTGACCCAAATTAAGCAATAATTCTTGATTTGCCTGACTGTTGAATTTTTTAGTAGCTTGTTTGGCTGCTGCTGCTGCGGGGTTGAGCAACCACTGCGCCCAGTTGAATGCCTTACCCAACCGTTGTAGCGATGGTTCGAGCTTGCGATAGGTTTCATAAGCTTGATAAGCCTGTCCGATAGAAATGCGATTTAATACGGGAGAAAGCTTTTGCATCATTCGATCCGTATCGTCTACTGTACCCCGTATCAAACCATAAGCCTGGGGAATATAAATATTCAGCAGGGGGCGTTTAACTTCAGGATTATAAATTTGAGCGATCGCGCTGACTAATTCTTGACATCGCTGCCAAAAAGTCTGCCAATCCGACCAAAAAGGCTCATCAGTCCGAGTTCTATCGATTATTTCCATCAAGCTTGCCTGAATTTGGGCGGTTTTATCTCCTGTCGGGCTAATTTCTGGGGCTGAATCCAACTCGCGATCGATCTCATCCATTGCTTGCTGAAGTTCGTCTAGGGCTGGTGCAGTCCATTTCACCAATAGCCATCGCCAGAGAGCAAATACCAAAACCACTACACCCCAAATCCAATTAATGCCCCAGTGGTGGATCTGCGAACCTGCTGCCACCAACAGGAAAATAACAATAGTGGCGATAGGAAGGATTAAAATAGTTAGTTGCCAAGGTTTAATACGTACCATTTTTTATTTATCATTCGTCATTTAACATTTGTCATTCCCCCGATCACCAATTATGAGCGATCTTCAAGATATAGATACTGAGTTGAGACAACGGCTACAGCAACATTTAATTCAAATTGCGCGCGAACGAGATCCTTATCTGGCTTCTGGAGGACACTTTTTGGTTCGGGAATATATTCGCGAATCTCTAGCACAGTGGGGGGATGTAGAAACTCATGAATTTCAACATCGAGGCAAAACCCATCAAAATTTAATTCTTAATCTCAATGGCGATTTTCATTCTAATCTACCTCCTATTTTAATTGGAGCGCATTACGATGCCGTGCCTGGTACGCCTGGAGCAGACGATAACGCTACGGGCGTAGCAGTACTATTAGAACTAGCTGCAGTTTTTTCTGTTACTCCCCTCAAATATCCCGTTCGTTTAGTAGCCTTCGATCTCGAAGAATATGGCTTAATAGGCAGTACCGTTTATGCTCGATATCTCAAAGAGCATCGGCAAAAATTAAGACTGATGCTGTCTTTAGAAATGCTGGGTTATTGCGACAGCGCACCTAATTCTCAGACTTACCCCAATGTTCTCAAGCCCTTTTATAGCGATCGCGGTAACTTTATAGCGTTAGTGGGCAATTTTAGTTCTCTTAGGGATTTAATCAATCTTAGTCGGCAAATTAAAAAACAAGGTATGCCCTGCGAAATACTCCCCGACCCCAGCAGTGGTAAATTAGTTCCTATTACAGGATTTAGCGACCATCGTCCCTTCTGGGAGCAAAAATATCGTGCCATTATGATTACCGATACCGCCATGCTACGCAATCCCCACTACCACAAATCCAGCGATACAATAGAAAACCTCGATCTGAATTTTCTGACTAAGGTTTGTCAAAGCTCGATCGCAGCATTGCGATCGCTCCTTTAGCTTCGACCGCAGTATAATGCTTAATGCTCAATGCTTAATGTTCAATGCTAAATATCCTCAATTTAAATTCTCGGTACACTAATTAAGGATATTCATTTTTAGAGAACTTTGATTTAGCTTATGAAGCGCATATCGAGTGCGGAGAATTATTTGTTGATTGGTCATATCCTAGCGATGGCGTTTGGCTTGGCAGGAATTATTTTAGTGTTGCCCAATCCAGACTTTTTAGCGAAGTTAGCAGAGTTTAAATGGGGGATAACTATTTTCGGTTGGTCTATGGCTGGCGGGGGTGTAGTTTATATGCTGCTGGCTACTGCTGCTGTTTCGCTCTATGCTTACCGCACTTTGGGGTTGTGGCACTGGTTGAGCTTTATGCTTCCTGCTATTGGTCTATCTTTGGGTAGCGAGCTTTTAGGTACTAGTACGGGTTTTCCCTTTGGCGAGTACCGTTATCTAAGCGGTTTGGGATATAAAATTGCGGGTTTAGTACCGTTTACAATTCCTTTATCTTGGTTTTATTTAGGTTTTAGTGCTTATATTATTGCTCTAGCTGGATTAAGAAAATTAGAAATCGAAAACTGGTTATGTCAGCTAGGTGCAATTCTTTGTGGGTCATTGTGTCTAACATCGTGGGATTTTGTTTTAGATCCCGCCATGAGCCAAGCACCTGTTCCTTTTTGGGTTTGGGAACAACCAGGGGCGTTTTTCGGTATGCCCTATCAAAACTTTGCGGGATGGATGGGTACTGGAATTGTATTCATGATTGTAGCCACTTTATTGTGGAAAATAAAACCGTTGACTTTACCTATTAACGATCTTAAGCTGCCTCTAGCTATTTATTTAGCTAACTTCATCTTTGCCACGGTTTTGAGTTTGGCAGCAGGATTTTATATTCCTGTTTTGTTAGGAATCGTCTTGGGAGTTTTGCCTATAACTACTCTTTACTTGATGGCTAGCAAACAAGACTTTACTTCTGCTGATAATTTGGCAAGCACGACTAATTAGTTAAAACAAGCAAGAAAAACCAATGCGATCGTTAGACTAGATCTCCTGTCTTGTCGCGATCGCCCGATTGATAGTTCGCTATTAGTACAGACGCTAAAAACAGAGTCAACGCAGTATTTAACAAAAAAAGCGGGTTAGCTGCAAAGTGCCGACCCGTTTTTTCTATATTTACTTGTTTAAAGCTTTTGGGAAACTGCAGTAAATACGCACCCCTTCCTCTTTTCTTTCTTCCTTCGCTATACTTAGTTTTGAGCGAATAAGACCGATTGCTTATCTCGAAAAGATATTCTAGCTCTTGCCACTTAACAAAAGTGCAAGGGAAGCTGGCAACAGGACTTGAACCTGCGACAGAAGCCTCGAACTACTGAGAACTCGTAGATTTGCCCAAAATAAGTCCACTATAAAATCACTAGTGGACTTGACATGGACTTAAGCAAAAACGACAAAAACAATACGGTTGTATCAAATGACGGTAGTTATTTAGGTTCTAAGAAATCTCAAGCTATCAAAGCTAAGAAAATACAGGAAGACTTTGACAAAGCTTGGGAGTCTCAAAAAAGCCTGTTGAAAAATTGTTCTGTAAAGTTATTCAAAAATACATCTGGTATTGATATAAGATGGCAATCTTACATAGATTGGGATGACTCCAGGCTAATCAAGCCTAGAAGAGCAAAAAAATCTCTAAATGCGCTAGGTAGAGGCAAGTTCCCTCACACAGCTAAGGCGGTTAGCAATGCCATAGCTATCGCTCAAGAGATAGACAATAAGATTAAGGCTGATGCCTTTAGCTGGCTGGACTACCCTCAGTGGATACCTAAAAAGCTAAGACCACAGGATACCGAAAAGCCAAGGGATAAAACTATCGCTCGATGGGTAGAGGAGTACGAGGCGTACTACTGGCTATCTAGAGACAAAGAAGAGTACAGAAATCATAGAAACTGGTATAGCGGTTACGAAGTATTCTTAAACAAAATTCCTGATTGGAGCAAAGCACCAGGTAAGAATATATTTGACAACGCTATTAGAAGCTATCCCAAATCTAGCAAGCGTAACGAATGTTGTAGTCGTATAAAAGCCTTTGCTCACTTCTGTGGACTGACTGACTATGACCCAAAAGAATTTAGATTAACAAAAAATCAAATTAAGGTCAAAGCTAAACCAAAGCGAGAACTAACAGACATGGAAGTTGAAACTTGGTACAAAAAATTTCCTCAGTGGGCTGGAGGAGGCGGTAACGATAGTCACTGGGAATTGTGGCAATGGATGTATGGTATGCAAGCAGCTTACGGCTTTAGAAACCATGAAACTTTGAATATCTTCAATCTAACCGAAAGACATCTAGGGGATGACGGTAGATGGTATGAGCCATTTACAGACAAAGAGAAAAACCCTAGAGGTATTGTTTACACTGAAGGCAAAGGAGTTAAGAGGGCAGCTTTCTTGCCCCATCCTATGCGCTGGCTAGACAAGTTCAACCTAAGGGATATTCCAAAAAGATATTTTGATTTTCAGCGTGAGATGAACAAGTTGTCAAAACTCGAACAGGGTAAAAAGAAAGCTGGCAAATTACATACATACACTAAATTCTTACACGAGCATGGCTTTACTTTTACAGCCTACAACTTACGCCATCACTACAACGTCAAAAGCCATCACGCAGGACTGCCGGCGAGTGTTATCGCTAAAAACTTAGGTCATACCCTATCTCAAAATACATCTGTTTATTTGTCTTCCGAAGGTCTAAAAGGCTGCTTGGAAACGGTAAAAATTTGGGAACAAAGCCAAAAGGAAAATAATAGCAAAAAGGAGAGTATGGAGCAGCAAATAGAATCATTGAGGCAAGAAAATGAACAGCTTAAGAGCCTACTTCAACAGCTTCTTGAAAGTATTAAAAATAAATAATAATAGATGAGCTACTATAGATATTAGGTGAAGCCCAAACTAAGAATAAGATACTAGACGC
>CAYXWE010000263.1:1184-5938 GCA_964468145.1 uncultured Pleurocapsa sp. | reverse complement strand
AACACCTACAAATAATTAAGCCCAAAGTAGGGAAGTTTTGGCAAACTAAGGGAGCGTCTGCTGGAGTTTATATTGTTATTCGGGGAAAAGTCAGATTAATAGATAGTTCTGATGAATTGATTGCTAATTTAACTGTGGGAGAATCTTTTGGGGAAGCAACATTTTTTCCCGATGGAGGTTTTAAACCCTATTCTGCTAGGGCTGCCCGCAATTTGGAACTATGTTATCTGCCACCAGAATTACTCTTAGCTCTAGTTAGAAAACATCCTGAAATTCAAGACCGTTTGAATCAACAGGCTCAAAAAATTGATGCTTTATTCTCAGATTCTACTCCCAGCCTAGTATTATCTCAACCTGAAGTCAAATCGGCAGAAAATGTCCCTACCATTGCGCCGAAGAAGGGTAAAAAGATTAATAAAGCTTATTTTCCCGCACCTAGCCTGCAAATAGGTCATTTATGGCAAAAAATAAGTCATCGCTATCCCTTCTACGCCCAACAAAGTTCTTCAGACTGTGGCGCAGCTTGTTTGGTAATGATTGGTCGTTACTGGGGTAAAAAATTTAGCGTCAGTCGTCTTAGAGATATTGCTAATGTAGATCGCAATGGTTCGTCTTTGAAAGGGTTGGCTGTGGCAGCCGAAAGTCTGGGTTTTACTAGTCGCCCCGTGAGGGCTAGCTTAGATAAACTGGCAATGGCACATCTACCCGCGATCGCCCATTGGCAGGGCAAACATTATATAGTTGTTTACCGAGTAACCAAAGATCGGGTGATTGTCTGCGATCCAGGTATCGGACAGCGCAGTCTTTCTCATGCAGAATTTAAACAGGATTGGACGAGTTACGCCCTGTTATTGCAGCCCACAGCAATTTTAAAAGATGCTCCTGAAATCAGTACTCCCTTTTGGCAATTTTTTGAATTGATTAAACCTCATGGAGTAGTGCTACTGGAAATATTTATTGCCTCTCTATTAATTCAAATTTTTGGTTTAATTACGCCCTTATTTACTCAATTAATTTTAGACCGAGTAGTAGTCCAACAAAGTAATCTCACTCTAACTGCAGTGGGCTTAGGATTGCTAATTTTTGGTTGGTTTCAAGTCGCCATGACTGGGCTGCGCCAGTATCTATTGGATCATACCGCCAATCGAGTCGATCTATCTTTGATCGTGGGCTTTATTAACCATACCTTTGGCTTACCTCTGGGCTTTTTTGAGTCCCGTTATGTGGGAGATATTATTGCTCGCGTCCAAGAAAATCGTAAAATTCAAAGATTTTTGACGGGGGAAGCTTTATCAATTGTCCTCGATCTATTGACCGTCTTTATCTATCTCGGACTGATGTTCTGGTATAGCTGGAAGATGGCAATTTTAATTTTAGCAATCGTGCCACCGTTTGTGATTTTGGCATTAGTTGCCACACCCTTTTTAAAACGGGTTTCTCGCGAAATTTTTGCAGCCCACGCTGAAGAAACAGGATATTTAATTCAGTCTTTGACGGGTATTAGTACTGTTAAATCGATGGCAGTAGAACATTCTGTACAGTGGAATTGGGAAGACTTTTTTGGCAAGGCGATTAAAAAGAACTTCGCTGGACAGGTTATTGGCAACAGACTGCAGGTATTTAGCGCAGCGATTGAAACTACTGCCCGTACTCTCTTAATCTGGTTTGGGGCATCGTTAGTGATTCAAAACGAACTGACTATCGGGCAACTAGTAGCGTTTAATATGCTGTTGGGTAATGTCATTAGTCCTTTTCAAAGGTTAATTGTACTGTGGAGCGAACTACAGGAAGTAGTTATTGCTGTCGAAAGAATTAACGATATTATCGATGCCGATTTAGAAGAAGATCTACAAAGCTCCAATTGTATATCTTTGCCACCAATTCGCGGTGAAATTGAATTCGATCGCGTAACCTTTCGCTATCATCCAGAAAGCGATCGCAATGCCCTAGAAAATCTCTCTTTCAAAGTAGAACCAGGTCAGACAGTAGCATTAGTCGGGCGCAGTGGTTCGGGAAAAACCACGATTTCTAAATTACTTTTGGGGCTTTATCTGCCTTCAGAAGGGAAAATTTATCTCGATGGTTACGATTTAGATAATATATCTTTGCGATCGCTGCGATCGCAAGTCGGAGTTGTCGATCAAGATACCTTTTTGTTTGGGGGGACAATTCGGGAAAATATCAGTATTTCTCAGCCCCAGGCAGACTTAGAGAGTATTATTGCTGCTGCCCAACAGGCAGGTGCTCATGAGTTTATTAAAGAGTTTCCCCTGGCTTATGAAACTCAAATTGGAGAAGGGGGCGGAATGCTTTCTGGGGGACAAAGGCAAAGACTGGCGATCGCCCGCGCCTTGCTAGGCAATCCCCCCCTGTTGATTCTTGATGAAGCTACCAGCAGTCTAGATGCTGAATCAGAAAGAATTATCCAAAATAATCTTAATAAAATTCTGCACAATCGCACCACTTTCGTCATTGCTCATCGCCTCTCAACTGTCCGTAATGCAGATTTAATTCTGGTACTAGATCGAGGAATCATCGTCGAAAAAGGTACTCATGAAGCATTGATGGCAAAACGGGGTCATTATTTTTATCTCAATCAGCAACAGTTAGCTGTTGTGGAATAAGGCAATTGCCAAAATAATAAATCACTAATCACATACGAATTGACATGGTTGATGCAAAAGTTACAGCCAACTCTAGTAACACGGCCATTCTGCCAGTAAAAAAGAAAATTGTCGGGTCGAATATTAAAATTTTGCTGGTAGATGATAGTAATGCAGTCAGAGAAAAATTACATAGCTGTTTAGCACCCCAACCCGATTTTACTATAGTGGGAAGCTTTGATAATGCTCGTACTGCTCTGACGCAGATTGGAACTTTAAATCCCGATATTGTCTTGATGGATATTCAAATGCCAAAGATAGACGGATTTAAAGCGACTAAAAGGATATTGCAAAAGTTTAAGCAAACTAAAATAATTATTTTGAGTGCTCATGTTAGTGAAGCATATATTACTGAGGCTCTGAATGCTGGAGCTAAGGGGTATTTACTCAAAAAGAATTCAGTCGAAGAACTAGTTCGCGGAATTAGATTTGTCAGTCAAGGTTATTTACACTTTTCTTCAGGGTTGTTGGGACAAATCGATTTAGTAAAAGCACTCGCCCCCGCAACCTCATCAGCTACTTCCGAATCATCTACTTCCACTGGGTCGGAAATTGTCTTAGCCCGTTCCACTCAAATCCAGTCCAATGATTGGTCATCTCAAACCAAAGAACTGATCGATGCCTTGCCGAAAGTATGGACGCGGGGATTGCTATATTTTATCGCTATTTTTACCGCGATCGCTCTGCCTTGGGCGATGTTCTCTAAAGTCGATGAAACAGGTACTGCTCAGGGCAGATTAGAACCCAGCGGTAAAACATTTATCTTAGATGCCCCCGTAGCGGGTACTGTCGCCAAAATTAATGTCGAAACGGGAGATGTAGTCGAAGCAGGGCAGAGTTTACTGGAACTGGAATCGGACATAGTTGCTGCAGAACTAGAGCAGCTAAAAACTCAATTGGCAGGTCAAGAAAATCAATTGAACCAGTTGCAATTACTCAGCAAACAATTTTCTTTAATGGTAGATATCCAAGGACAGGAAACTCAAGCACAGCAAGTAGAAAAACAATCACAGATAGAGCAAGCACGGCAGCAACTTCAGTTTTATCAAAAGTCTTATAGCTCTCAAAAAGAAGAAAAGTTGGCTCAAGTCAATCAGGCAAAACAAGATATTGTATACAGTCAGACTGCACTGAATTCTGCAGCTAAAGCTTTAGATAAAGCCCAAACAGAAATCGAACGCTATCGCGAAGCTTGGCAAGAAGGAGTAATCGCAGAAGTTCAGGTGATTGAAAAAGAAGATGTAATTGCCCAAAGACAGCAAGAAGTCGATCGCGCCCAATCAGAATTACAACAGGCACAACTCCGCCTAGCAGAACAAGAAAATAGTTATGCTCAAGTGATGCGTCAGGCTGAATCTGATACAGAAAAAGCCAAACTGCAATTACAGGAACAAGAAAAAGGCGATCGCACTTTATCCCATCGAGGTAAATTATCCATCCTCAAAAGCCAAGAACAACTCAAAAATACCGAATCGGAAATTGCCACTCTCTCGACTGAAATTGCCCAAACTAAAAGCAAAATTGTCTCTGCTCAATACCAGTTAAAACAAAGAGCGATCGCAGCCCCCGTCAGCGGTACGGTTTTCGATCTGCCAATCAAAAAGTCGGGAGAAGTACTACAGCCAGGAGATGCAATAGCCGAAATCGCTCCTCAGAATTCTCCTCTGGTAGTTGCAGCTAAGATAGCCACAACAGAAAGTGGCTCTTTGACGGAAGGAATGCCCGTCAAGCTTAAGTTTGATGCCTATCCGTTTCAAGAATATGGAATTATTCCAGGGAAATTAACTGCCATTTCTCCTACTTCCAAAGTAACCGAAACCGAACGGGGTGCGGTAGCTAACTACAACCTGGAAATTGAATTCGATCGCAACTGTCTGTCCAAAGGCGATCGATGTATCCCTTTGCGCCCAGGAGATACGGTAACTGCAGAAGTTATTATCCGTCAGCGTCGCATTGCGGATTTTATTCTCGATCCATTTAAACAATTACAACAGGGGGGTCTAGAGCTTTAAACAACGATCTAACTACTTAATTATTAGATCTATGGGTAGTCAGAACCTCAGGTTCATTTATTTAATAGTTTTTTGTTAT
>CAYXWE010000263.1:0-1084 GCA_964468145.1 uncultured Pleurocapsa sp. | reverse complement strand
TATGTCAAAAACTTACGATAACTCATGATTTATGCCCATAGGTTTACTGTCGATCGCTCAAACACAAAACTCAAACACAGGAGAAAACAATGTTAGAAACTATAACTGTTACTCAAGACGATATTTTTCATGAAGTTCAACTATCTTGCAAAATTCCTGAGATGATGGACAAGATTATCGAACGCCAAATTATTAGCTCTGTCGCTACCGAAGCAGGAATTGAAGTCACGAAAGAAGAGTTACAAAAAGCATCGGATCGCATGAGAGCCACGAGCCAACTGAAAGATGCTAGAGCTACCTGGGTGTGGTTGGACAAATATGCTCTATCTCTCGATGATTTTGAAGAAATTGTCTACTGTACCCTCATTGCTCAAAAAGTCAGCAATCATCTATTTGCCGATCTCGTCGAGCCTCATTTCTACGAACATCAGCTAGACTATGCAGGTGCAGTTATTTCCGAGATTGTTTTGGATGACGAAGATGAAGCGATCGAGCTTTATTATGAGATCGAAGAAAATGAAATTAGTTTCATCGAAGCAAGCCAGGAATATATTCAAGACCCCAAATTGCGACAAAAGGCAGGCTACTGCGGAAAAGTAACCCGTAGCGATCTCAAGCCTGAGGTTTCTGCTGCTGTGTTTGCAGTGGATACTCCCACTCCCACAGTCTTAAAACCCATCACTACTGCAGATGGCATATATCTAGTTTTGGTTTCAGAAATTATTAAACCAGAATTGAATCAGGGCTTACGCAATCAAATTATGTTCGATCTATATTCTGAGTGGCTCGAACAGCAAATACAAAAGGTTCAAGTTGTTAGTCATCTCAAAGTCAGCGATCGAGTAGCATAAAGGGGCGAAACCCCAGCTAAAAGCTAGTAGCTCCTAGCTGGGGCTTTTTATTTATTCAACCCGAAGACTATCTTGTGAGTAAAACCTACATGACAAAAGTCGAAGGAGAAAATACTCGACTCAGGCACTATTTAGCTCGTTTGCATCGAAAGACTTTATGTTACTCAAAATCGATTGAAATCCTTAAACATTCAATTCGTCTTTTACTTCACTACCTTAAATTTAAAACTGTT
>CAYXWE010000262.1:0-5950 GCA_964468145.1 uncultured Pleurocapsa sp. | reverse complement strand
CGCACCGCCGTGAAACAAATTCATAATTCATAATTCATACTTACGAACTAGTAATTTAACTTGTCCTAACTAATTTACATACTGCGATATTTACCAATACCCAAAAAAAAGAGCGTAAAGTTCGCTCTCAAAATATTTTTTATTTAGTTGTTAGTACTATTTTTCTACTGAGAATGACAAAATTACTCTCCAGAACAAAAAACAATTAATTAAATTTATTTCTTGCTTAAATTTTAAATTTCATCCCATCCTCCGACACCAGAGGACATCACATAGGAAGTTACCCCAGCCTCAAAGAAATTCGCCTTGGTGTGGCCATCTTTTTTAGTATCGGAAAATCTTTCCAAATGTCTGTAGGGACTCTTTTTGTATTTATCATCTGCATATAAAGGTTCTAAACCAATCGATCGCAAGCGCATATTTGCCATATATTTGGTGTAATGCTCTGTACTTTCTTCAGTGATACCCAACACGCTGTCGCCAATAATATGATTTGTCCAACGGCATTCATGTTGTACTGCAGTGTCGAACATTTCATAAATTTGCTCCACAGAATGAGGAAATAACTGCATCGCTTCTGGCATTAGTTTTTGATAAAGTCTCACATGAGAAAGCTCGTCGCGGTTGATCATTTTAAAGATATCCGCACTACCAGGCATCAGCATTCTCGAAGCTAAATTATAAAAGTAAATAAAGCCATTGTAGAAATAAATTCCTTCTAATAAATAATCTGCTAAAAGAGAAACAAAGTAATTTTCGGGGGTAGGATTATCAACGTACTTTTGATAGATTCCCGCAATAAATTCGCAACGATCTGCTAATACTTTGTCTGTGCGCCAAAAATCGTATACAGTACTACGGCGATCGCCTGGTATTACTGTTTCAATAATGTACTGATAGCTTTGGTTGTGCATCCCCTCTTGGGAAATTTGTTCTGCCATACAGACGCTAACTTCTGGGGCGGTAACGCAGCTTTTGATATGAGGAATATTACAAGTTTGTACCGAATCTAAAAAAGTTAAATAGCTCAGAATACCATCGTAGGCGCGACGTTCGTCTTTAGTCAGATTGGCATAGTCGGTGACATCTTGGGTTAAGTCGAGTTTTTGAGGAATCCAGAAATTTTCCCGCATCTGCTGATATAAACCAACTGCCCAGGAATAGCGCACGTCGTTTAATTGCATCAGATTGGTAGTATTACCAAACCAAATCGAACGATTTTCTACTTTGTCATCTCCACCTTTATTAAAAATGGGATTGGCTAACATCGTCTCTGGGGACTGAGATAAAAATGAAGTCATATAAAAATTTTGCTTAAACTCAACGCTATATACGGTGTTTTAGCCTAACAAAAATCGATTGAAAACACTAGCTTTAATTAACGTAAGTTCGGCTTAAGAAAATAGTTAGATGTTCAATCTTTTTTCCCTCTCCCGAACCAAACAACTAGAATGCATAAGAGTCCCACCTCTCCGTGTTCTCTGTGCCTCCGTGGTTCATTTAAAAAAACAATTAACTAACAACAAATGAATAATGCTTTTCGTTTATCTCGAACTCGCATTAATTCAGATAAATCGAGATTTAGATCGGAAAACGCTTCATCATCGCGACTGCATCTCTGGCATTATTAGATAAGGTGGAAGAAATATTAGGAATTTGGGGAATCTGGGATAAAACATCTACCGTACGACGTAACATTCTCACCAGATCTCCTTCTGCCAGACTAACGCTTTCACAAAGATCGTTCCAATCCATACCCAAAGCCCATTGTTCGCACAAACCGACTAGCTGGTATTCGCGCCATACGGGTAAACCTACTCCATGACGACGCTGTACTTGGAACAGACGAGTTCTAATTTCTTTAATCGAAAAAGATTCTTCGGTATTTTGCGTATCTTGGGTATCCGAGTCTCGTTTTTTTACCCCCAATACTTCTAATACTTCTTTTGGTGGAGGAAAGTCGCACCAGACATCGGCGCGGGGGGTTTCAGTAATTAAAGCACAGACGGCAGCAGCTAGATGATGGGGTTCTAGATATTCTAATTCCCCAGAGACAAAAATGAGAGCCAACCATAGTTCGTTATCACCGCGAATTGTGGCTGCTGCTTGTCCCAAAAAGGTAGGACTATATTCGTCAAGGGCTGCAAATTCTTGCAGTACCTTAATCAGATTCAAAAATTCCTCCCAATAGTAAGACTGATTAGACTTTTGCTTTTGATATTTAACTTGAGTTTTGTGCAGTTTTTCCCTTAGCTGCAAACGCTTGTTGTGTTTTTTTAACAGACGATTGGGATTACTAACCTGCTGTACGGGATGTCGATCGATTTTTTGATTAACAGCATCCAGTCTTTGTTGTTGTTCGCTAACTTCTGGTGCGGGAGTAAGAGGAATTAAGTAGTTGGTAAGTTGTTTAATGGCGATCGCCGTAGCTTCATCCCCTTTACGCCATTTTCCGAGTTTGAGATTGTCTAATGGGGGAATTGCAATCTCTTCTATTTCTGGCTGACTAAAAGTTCCTTCATTAATTTCCGTGATATCCGCATTGGCTGCAATATACCAATAGTTATCTGCCCCCAAACACAATAAATCCTGAGCTTTCCCCGAACCTGGAATTTTGGCTACCAGTACCGCTGCTAGGGGAGACTGCACCCGAATATGCTTACCTTTTAAGCCCACAATGCGTCCAGGCTTTATTTGAGAAATCAATGGTTTGATCTTACTTTTGCGGGTAGCTTCTGCTTGCTGCTGCAAAATTTCTAACAGTCTTTGTTCTTCTTTGACTCTTTCTTTGAGTTTCTGATAGCTGGCTAGTTCCCCAGGAGAAACCGTAGCTAAAGCCACGTCTAGCTTGGCTAATTCGGTAGTTATTTCGGCGATCGCCGTTTGTTCGGGTGCGAGTTTTTTTTGGGAGAGGTATTCGGCAAAACTACGCTCTAGTAGTTCTTTGACTTCTGGCAAACTGTATTTTTGCAACAGGTTTAACACCATGCCGTAAGAAGGAGTAAACCAACTCCTTAGAGGTTCGGCAGAAGAAGTAGCCAGAAATGCTGCTTCTTTTGCCCCTTCAAAGGGCGTTTGCACCGTCACTACATGACCGACTTTATCTTTGCCCCTTCTACCAGCCCTACCTGATATTTGCAGAAATTCTGAAGGACTAAGCATACTGTGTCCCCCGTCAGTACGTTTGGACAGGGCGGACATTACCGTAGTACGGGCGGGCATATTAATCCCTGCTGCTAGGGTAGCAGTAGCAAAGACAATCTTCACTAGCCCCATCTCAAACAGCCGTTCGACTAGTTCTTTCCAGGCGGGTAACAATCCTGCATGGTGAGAAGCAATACCCCGCATTAGGGGTTCTATTTGGTCGATGCGAGCAATCTGGGAGCGATCGCACAAAAATTGCCAGAGTAAGTATTTTTGATTGGGGTTAGTTGCTAGGTAGACTGCTAAATTTGCTTCTGCACGATCGTTAGCTGCTAAATAATCTCGTAATAATCCGTTTAATTCTGGATTAGAGTCGGCAAAATGTTCTAAAACCGCTGTTTGCAGGTCTGTATTGTTGCTCAAGAAGAAATAAAGTAAAATATTTTCAATTTGTCTGCTTTCTTCATTAGTAACCAAACGTAAAGCATCGATACTATCAACCGCTTTATCGCAACCCCGACGGCTAAAAATAATATAAATCGCAGGTAGCATATCTTTTGCCTGTAACTGCTGCACTACCTGATAGATTTTGGGACAGTCTTTGACCTTGAGACGTTTAGCTTTTTGACCCTTGCGGGGAGAAGAGGCTTTTAGCTTCGGGCTGATTTGGGTTTCTTCTTGATTTAAGAGACGGTGAATCCCACGGCGATCGCAAAAATAATACCGTAAAGGTACGGGACGAAAATTGGAATTGATTAATTCGCATTCATAGGTGCGATCGCTATCTGAATTAGAATTGCGAACTTTTGTAATCCAGTCTGTCAATTCTTGGGGATTACCAATAGTTGCCGAAAGAGCAACCAACTGTATCTCCCGCGGACAGTAGATAATTGATTCTTCCCATACCGTACCCCGATAGCGATTGCTAATGTAGTGACATTCATCCAATACCACCGTTTCTACATCTTCTAAAGAAGTTCCTAACTGTCCGATAGGAGTTTCGTAAAGCATATTGCGAAAGATTTCCGTGGTCATAACTACCACGCTGGCATTGGGGTTGATAATTGTATCCCCCGTCAACAAGCCAATTTTTTTACTATCCTCCAAGCCAAACTGTTCTTGAAAATCTCTAAACTTTTGGTTGGATAACGCTTTGAGGGGGGTAGTGTAAAAGACTCGTTTACCGTGTTTTAAAGCCCGATGGATGGCATATTCCCCAATTAAAGTCTTACCCGAACCCGTAGGGGCGCAAATTACCACAGACTTGCCTGCGGATAAGGCTGCGATCGCCTGTTTCTGAAACTCGTCTAGCTCAAAGGGAAATAGTTCTTCTAGGTTAAACTCACAAATAGAGGCGATTGAATTCACAAGCTGTTCTATAAATTAGAATCTGGGTCACAAAGATTTATCTTAGCTATATATATTGTGACATCTTTGCCTAATTTATGGCTTGTATTGGTTAGCGATCTTTGCCCAACAGTTTAATTCAGGAATCGGCAATCTCTCTAATTAATAAAACTTTAGAGCGAATATAGTCGATTAACGATTGACGATCTTCAGACGTTATCGTCGATACACTTTCTACCTGCTTCATAACTTGATAAGTTAAATCCCTATCGCTTAATTGCAGTAGCGTGTTTTTATTTATTCTCTCTACAGAACACCAAACTGCACGTATTATTTTTGATTCTATCTTGGTATTTTTCATAACAAAATTCTAGCTTCCAAATCAATTTTCAGAAGTATATTTGAACACAAATATCCCCTAAATAGAGAAGATTATCGAATAATATAAGGAATAAAAGCAATATAAAGTACTTTTTGCGTTTTTGAGTGCGATCGTACTCCCACCCTGGGCGCGATCGCGATTAATGGGTTTCTTGCCTGAAGGTTGTCTGATGGACACAAGCGATCCTAAATCCGTTTCGTGTCAAAAAGAAACTTTGGCTGATGTCCTCTTAGAAGATTACTATAGTTGTCTTTCAATCGTGGATAGGGGAACTTTATAAAAATATTGTTGCTGAAATTTTTCTTCTTTGACCGCCAAAATAAAAGTATCGATATATCTTTGCAATTCCATATTTATGGTTGCTGAATCGAAAGATAAGCGTTTGAGATTATTATCTTGGAAAGTATATTCAAAGCCTGCTTGTCTTAAGGCATCTAATCCTAAGTCAAAACTACGATCGCCTAAATTTAGTTTGGTTTGTATTTGGGCTTTGGTATCAGTTTTTTGGGTACGCATTAAATATTTAGCGATGCCAATTAATTTGTACCAAATTTCAGTAGCATCTTTTAGTTCGTCAGGATGATAAGCCAAAACTAAAGAGCGATCGCACTTACTCGCTCGATCGTATTCCCGACGAATGTTGCCCCAATTATCGGGACATTGTTGGAGAATATTAGTTTCACTTGCGGGTACTTCTAAATTATCTAATTCTTGAGTATCCCATCGGCGATCGATAATAGAGTGCGATCGCGCCTTGGTCGAAGTCAGCCAATAATTATCCGACATTAACCGTAGGGCTACCAGTCTAATTTCGTGCTTTTTGGTAAAGGTATTAAAATCTAATTCCGCGATCGCTTCACATTTTCCTGTGACGGGGATTTCATCTTTATAATGTCCCCACCACATCCCAGAAAAACCTTCATTGGTAGTGTCGTCCCAAATTTTAAAGGTCGTTCTGATATATTGAATCTTGTTACCGCGATAATCGTGAATATTTTTATTCCAAACGTTTTTGAACCAACAGTTTTTAATTAACAGTTTGGGAATGGGATTGCCCATACCATAGGGTTCGAGTAG
>CAYXWE010000261.1:0-5960 GCA_964468145.1 uncultured Pleurocapsa sp. | reverse complement strand
TAAAAAATACCAAAATTGCGAAGATCACATCGATCATCGGCAAAATATTAATTCTTGGTGGTAAATCTGGTTCTTCTTTTAGTTGCATTGTTCCAGTTATTAGTTATCGTTCAATTAAATTTACTTAGTCGCATTTCTGGCGAGTCCGTTGCGGTTAGATCGACACCACCGAGATTTAATGAAACGGGCGTTCTCAGCCTTTTCTATAATAATATATAGATCGATTCTCCAATTCAACTATTACTTATGATCCGATTTGTAGCAGTATTGTTAACAGCTAGTCTGCTGTGGCTAAGTAGCCTAATCGTCGTTCCTCCTGCTTCGGCAATGACTTCGATTAAACTAACCAATCTCTCTTACGAGCCATGTGCTGGCGACGAAGCTGATGGCAGCGTTACTAGTGGCGATATTAGACCAGCTAATTGTTTTACCGTCAAAGGTAAAGCCAAAAATCCCTCAGGCAAAACCGTAGTTGATGCGGATGTGTTTGGTAGAATTTATGATGCGGATGGTAATTCTACCTTTGAAAATAGAGGGCGCATCGGCACAATTGAAGAAGTCCCTCCAGGTACTAGTGATTTCGCTATTAGAATTAGCGTTCCCGCAAATCAACCAACACCTTTAGCATTAAAAAATTTCAAGGCATCTGGATTTGCAGGAAAAGTTCGTCCTTACTATTACGACGATTTTGAATACGACCAGTAAGTCTAGAATCCGCTATTTGCCAGAGCAACAGTAGCAAAGGACTGGAGCGAACCTTGGACGAACTGTAGGAGAAATAGTGCCACAATTGCCGAAAGGTCAATCCCGCCCAAGGGTGGGATAATCGAACGAAAGATATTTAGGTAAGGGTCGGTGATCGGACTGAGGTAGCCAATAATTTGACCAGCCCATTCTGCAGTTTGAAACCAAGACAGCAAAATTCTGACAATTAATAATACCCAGTAAATATTTAAAAAGCTAATAAGACTAGTAACGATTAAATTCATAAATTTAACAAGCTCCGATGCGATCGATATTGGTTTGGTCTACTTATAATAACTTTACCTATTTTAGACTGATTTAGTTTTATCCTTTAATTTTCTCCAACTATTTAACCATTATTTACCGCGTTCTAATTAGAGTTACCACCAATTGTCACCCCTGCAATTCTGAGGCTCGGACCGCCACAACCTACCGCCAAACCAGACTGACCGCCTTTGCCACAACCCCCCGATTCATCCCAATAAAAGTCATCGCCAATAGCTTCGATATTTGCCAAAGTTTTAAAAACATTACCCGATAGTGTCACATCCCTAACGGGTTCGGCTATTTCGCCATTACGAATCATCCAGGCTTCTCCCGCGCTGAAGGTAAACATTTCTCCGTTGGTCATTCCCCCCAGCCAGTTGCGAGCGTATACGCCTTCGTTGATGCCACTAAAGAGATCTCGTACGGGGGTTTTACCTCTAGCGATCCAGGTATTGGTCATGCGAACAATAGGAGAATAACTATAGTTAAGACAACGAGCATTTCCTGTGGGCTGTTCTCCTAGTTTTCCTGCGGTTTCTCGCGAATGCAGTCTACCGACTAGTACCCCGTCTTTAATTAATTGAGTAGTGGTTGCTGGAGTGCCTTCGTCGTCATAGAAATAGCTACCCCGATGAATATAATTGTCTTCCGCTTCTATAGGTGCAGCACCGTCAAAAATTTGTAATTCTGACGAGCCAAAACGCTTACCAATGCTCATTACTTCTAATAAGTCGGGATTTTCATAAGCCATATCTGCTTCAGAGAGATGCCCGAAGGCTTCGTGAACGAATAACCCCGTCAAAATAGGGTCGATGACTGCGGTATAGGTATTGCCTTTAATTTTGGGCAAAGATAAAGCATCTACCGCTCTTTGTGCTGCGCTTTCTACCTGCCGATCTAAATCGGTCAAGTCTTCATAAGCTTGGCGCGATCCTGTAGTTTCTCTACCCGTTTGTACGAGGTCGTCTTTTCTCGCAGTAGCAGAGAAGCGCATTTCCATATCCGACCAAGATTGCTCGATCGCGCTACCTTCGGAGTTGACAATAATTATTTGCCGAGAACTGTCGCTATAGCTGACAGAAGTCGAGGTCAAACAGGGATCGTAGCTCCGCAATACCTCATCGTAGCGGTCGCACAAGGCTTTTTTGGCTTCTAAAGATATCTGTCGAGGACTACTTCCTTTTAAAGGTACATGGCAATTTACTTGTACTGGTTCGACGGGGGCTAAAATAGTTTCAGATTCGCCAATAGTTCTGGCTGCTGCGATCGCTTCACACAGGCGATCGATCAGAGTATCTAAGTCGTTAAAAGCAGAAAAGCCCCAAGCACCCTTGTAACAGGCTCGTACCTGTCCCCCCAAAGCAATACTTTCACTCAGGGTTTCTATTTTCCCACTGCGTAAAAATATATTGGTTTCTTCTGCTCTCTCCAAACGAATAGTTAAAAAGTCAACGCGATCGCCATAGCGATCGATCAGTTCGGTTAGTCTATTTTTTTGTTCGGCAAACATTTTTCTATCCCAATTTATACTAGGCTCGTTTTAGCGATCGCCGTTACATCATAGAGGCTTTCGATCCAAACCCTAGCTCCGCAGAACGGTCGATCTGGACTGTAAACAATTCGACATCCTCCTGGTATTTCCACTTCGCGAGCGTAGCGGTTGGTATTACCTTTTTTAATAGTGATTACAGGCTCTTGTAAGCCGTATTTTTGATTCTGCTTAATTTTTTGGGTATTGACATGAATTATTGTCTTAGCAGGTTTTCTAGGATTGCGCCACTTAGGAGCAGGGCCTCTTTTACCTTTATGGATAATTGGCTTACCGCCAAACAAAGGAATGAGCCAGGTTCTTCCGGTTTTATAAGCTCCTTCGACTCTACGGGATATAAGAAGAAATCTCATTCTGGAAGTGGAGATATTTAAAATTTTGGCTGCTTCTGTAGTACCTACTATCATTGAATTCCAACGCTATCGCAATAGTTTTGATTTTAGAACAAAATTAGCCATTAGTTTTAAATTTAAAATAGCGACTATACCTTGTATTGAAAAATTACTAATTAAATGCTCGATACTTTAAAAAAAATCCTGGGAGGATTTGGCACTGTCGATGGTGCAACCTATCCTTTCAAAGCTTTGATTACCTTCAGCAAAAATCCCCAGTTAATTAAATATATTCTCATCCCGATCGCCGTTAACGTTGTAGTGGCGATCGCTCTTTATACTGGCTTACTTTATTTTGGCTGGCAAATTATTGATAGCGTCCAGGCAGATCTAGTTAGTTGGTTCGATCGATTAATCGAAGGTCTACCTCAGTGGATGGATTTTCTTGGCTACTTGGTGTCGGGTTTAATCGCGATCGTGCGCTTTTTGTTGGTTATAGTTTTATTGATTGCTACGGGGTTTGTTTTGACTCAATTTGGCGTACTATTAGGTGCGCCTTGGTACGGTCAACTATCAGAACAATTAGAAAAGCTGCGGACGGGTAAGGTAGAACTAATTGAATTAAATATTGCTAGCGATCTCACTCGGGCAGTCTTATACGAATTAAAAAAGCTCGTCTTAATTGCTCTTATTGGTTTGCCCTTATTACTCGTTAATTTCTTTCCTGGTATTGGGTCATTGGTTTCTACTGTTGGCTCGATCGCTCTGACTACTATTATTGTCTGTATGGATTTTTTGGATTCTTGTCTAGAGAGAAGACGTTTAAAATTTCGCCAAAAGCTCAAGATAGTCTTAAAAAATTTGCCCGCTACTGGCAGCTTTGGTTTGGTATGTTTGGGATTGATTAGTATTCCTTTAATCAATTTAGTAACTATTCCTCTGTGTGTCGCTTCTGGTACGCTATTCATTTGCAATCGCGTTTCTTTACCTCCGATTAGAAATTAAATATTAAAAATACCCCGCCCATATAGGCAGAGTATTAATTTTTGATAAGTAAAATAAAGTTACTTAAAATATTAGAGTCGCTGACCTTTTAAGCCTCAGCTTCACCCTCAATATAGACAAACAAAAGAGCCATAGAAACTGCTGCACCAACAATACCTACAAGAGGAACCATTGCTACAGGTAGCCAGGAAGCTGCATAATCGCCAATCATATCTTCTCTCTCCTATTTTGGATTCAAACGTTGACAACTTGGATATTACTGCGAACACCTATTCGATTAGGTTTAGTTATAAAGATTCTTAACAAAAAGCGAACTTAAACCAAGTTAGAGTGATGCTATTTAAAGGGATTTTTGATAATCTCGTTAATTTAAAAGGAGAACTCAATTTCATGGACGCAATTACACATACTGGAGATCCTCAAGTAGGGAATTTAGCCACTCCCCTTAATTCGTCGGGTTTTAGTTTGGCTCTAATTCGCAATTTGCCTGCTTACCGCGATGGTTTAGCACCTCTTCGTCGCGGTTTAGAAGTAGGTATGGCTCACGGATATTTACTATATGGTCCTTTCTTAGTTCTAGGTCCATTACGAAACACCGATAATGCAGACATTGCAGCTTTATTAGCATCCTTTGGTCTAGTAACGATTTTGACTGTATGTTTGTCTCTGTATGCCAGCGCGATGGGTGGCAAACCTACCGAAACCATAACTACAGGAAAGGTATCTTCTGACTTTGCTACTAAAGAAGGTTGGAGCGAATTTGCAACTGGCTTTTTCATTGGAGGAGGCGGAGGCGCATTCTTCGCTTACTTCTTACTTTCTTCTGCCTACTTAGGAGACATCAAATCCTTAATTGGTCTTTAATATCTACTAGTTAGAGATTTTAAAAATTTGAGATAAACGAGTAGATTTTATCTCATCGCCATCATAAAATTCTGCCCAGGGTGAACTCTGGGCTTTATTATTAGATAGAGGAAATATTATTTTTAATAAATAGCTATTCGAGAACAACCATGACATATCTTGTACGCTTGAAAAAAGCAGGTTCGTACCTAAAAAACTTAATTATTTCTACCTTACTGCTGGTTTTTACCATATCTTGCCTGGCAGCACCAGCGATCGCCACTGGCTTATTCGATCTGCCCGATTTTGACCCTAACCAAGTTTGGGTAGTAGATACAGCAAGTGCTATTAGTGGTGCAAACCAAAGTAAACTGACCAAAACTTTCAAAGAGTTGGCAGACCAAACGGATCAAGAAATCAGAATGGTTGCTATTCGCCGTCTAGACTATGGAGAAACTGTCGATAGCCTAGCGGATGAAATATTCCAAGACTGGTACAAAGATGACGAAATAAGAGCCAATCAAACTTTGATCGTGCTAGATACCCTGACTAACAATGCTGCGATTCGCACTGGAGATTCTGCCCGAGGGCTAGTGAATGCAGAAATTGCCCAAAGCGTGATTGATGAGACTGTGGGCTACAATATTCGTAAAGGGAATAAGTACAACCAAGCTTTTCTTGATGCGGGCGATCGCCTAGTAGCAGTTCTTTCTGGACAAGAAGATCCAGGACCTCCAGTTGTGGAAGATGAATTTCAAACTGAAGGTACATTTACCACAGCCGAAGATACCGACGACAGCAGTGCGACTATTTGGGTAGTTGGATTTTTGATTGTGGCTACCATTATTCCCATGGCGACTTACTACTGGTATGTCGGATTTGGTAATTAATTTCGGGAATTAATAGTTATTGGCGATCTTCTCTTGACGACAAACTTGTCAGGCGAGCAAAGTTATCTCTAAGAGGTTATCTGAGAAGTTTTTTTATACATTCAAATTACTGATTTTGCCCCCCTAGCCCCCCAACTCTGGGGGGAAACCGATCGAAAGTCCCCCAAACTTGGGGGATTTAGGGGGCTTGATAGTAATAATTTATACTTTTAAGACAGCCTCTAAAGTATTAAACAAACTATAATTGAACCTTGCCCGCCATACTTTAGGAAATAATCTAGTCTTGAATGTATTCCGTATTGTTTATCAAAGCAAACTCTGCCTTAGTAA
>CAYXWE010000260.1:0-5995 GCA_964468145.1 uncultured Pleurocapsa sp. | reverse complement strand
GCTTTATTTTTTCAAAGAAACATTGATTATCGATAAAAAATCTAAAATCAAGCTATTTTTGTTCATTATTGTTATTGAATATTTATTTTACAAATAGTCTCTTAAACGCAAAAAATAATAGGTAGGGCGTAGCCCGTTAAATCTAAAAAAAGTAAATAAATACTAAATTTTAAAAGCACTAATATAAGCAATAAAACTTGTAACATAGTGTTGCTTTTTTTACTTTTAATTTTCAATTCCTAAGAAAAAACTTCCTTCAAGACTAGAACTACTGCCAAATAAATAAATTTGATCTTTGTTGGAAAATAATTCCGCTTCAGTATCGATCGTCCCATGCAAACTGGATTTACTAAAGGTAATTTCAAGGTCTATAAAATCGTCATTATTAAAATCTTTAAGGCGGAACTCATTGGCGATCGCCTCTACGCCTCTACCGTCTAGTAGTATTTTTAGTTCATCATCTGCTCTAATACTATTAGGATCTATAGTTGCAGTATTGAAGTTGGCAGCACCCAAAATAGCGATTTTGATATTGTCATCCCCTGTATCTGATTCAGAGTTAACCGCGATTTCTACCTTCTGGGCGACAAAAACTTCTAAAGACTTACTACTTGCCAAATCGCGATCGTCGGTAACAGTAACAATAGGCTGATATATTCCTGGGGTATCATAAACATGGCTGCTAGAAATATTGCCCCCTTCTCCCAAAAGAGGCTCTTGTTGTGCCATCTCCACTGGAGTTCCATCTCCCCAATCAATTTCTATAGTGTGATAATCTGTTAGATCGACATCGGTATAGTTAGCATCGATAGTTAGATTTTCACCTTCAACGATAATTTTTGCAGAACCGAGATTACTATTTAATACTTCCAATTGGGGAGGGAGATTTTGCGCCACAGTAAAAGATTGGAGGGCGTTGTATTTCGGCGAACCCGTCTGAGCGATCTCTTCGAGACTGCCCCAACTACCATACTTGTTGTAACGACTGATATCGTTATGGTTGATAAAAGTATCGACACCCAAATCCCGCAAAGTGGCAAAATATGATTGATAAATCTCTGCCATACGGGGATCTCGGTTAGCTGCAATAAACAGATCGCTTACAGCCTGATTTTGCTGTACCCCGTTAATCCCTACTAAATGTTGGCTAGTTTCATAGGTAAGGAGGTCGAGATTTTCGGCTTCGGCTAAAGTAGCATAAGATTTAGTCCAGTCATAAGCTTGTTGCAGTGCGCCGTTTTTGGGGGCGTTAGTTAAGACACTTCCTTGAGTTATTTCCGCAAACAAATTATCTAAAGCCAAATCGGGATCTTCACTATCGATCCAACTCTCAATCTCCTTTTGAAAATGGGGTTTGCCCAGATAACGACCAAAATAAGGGCCAATGGCGATCGCATCTATACCATATTCTTTGTGGGACAAAGGATTGTCAGCCCAGGCATACTGTAGGGATTGCTCTCCTGTCCATAGGTTGGCTGCTTGCGCCCCCATAACTCCAATAACTCGCTCTCGATCTTCGGCAAAAACCCGATCCCAAATTTGAGTAATTTCGGTGGTGCGCTTGCTATACCAATCGATGCGTTTGGCAAAGTTTCCTGCACTAGAATCGGTAAATTCTTGTTTACCCTGTTGTTCTACCCACCATCCCTGAGCAAAGTCGCCCCAAACTTCATTGGAATATTCAACATAAACTTGTAGTTCGGGGTTTAAATTATCTTTGACATATTGGGCAAAATTGGTGACATATTCATCCGTCGCTTTATGGGGTAAAGTAAACCAAGGATCGGTGTTGCTGGTGTTGGCTAACTCTACCATTGATTCGACAGAAGCTATCTCACCAAAAAACAAGGAGTTATTGGGAGTAGGGCGTTGCGAAGCCATGCCGTCAGGCTTATCGCTCCATTCTCCTTGGTTGGAATTATTGGTCGCCATCCAATCCATAAAACGCAGGGTATCGAAGGGTTGAATTTTAGCTAAAAACTCTGGATTGAATACCCGATCGCGAGCATATTCGTATTCTTCTGGAAGTACCTGAATCTCCCGCAGGTAATCCCCAGTGTCGTTGGGATCGGTGGCGGTAATTCGCAACCAAATACCGCTATTGCTTGGCTCGACATCGATAATATCTCTTCCAGGGCTGGAAGCGAATTCGTCTTTAGTCGCATCTAACCCATATTCAATCGTTCCTTCTCCTTGATAAAGAACGACATATTTACCTGCTGGGTAATCCCCCACATTGCGAAACATGACCGTACCGACGCTGTTATATTCGGTTTTGTCTTCTGGGGTGGGTAGAGATTTGACCCAGCCATTTTCATCTAAGTCTATCTTATCGAATTCGCCAGTATTCCAATCAAGTTTGAGGGATCTATACCAGCCTTGTTTTGGTTCGATCCAGTTTTGGGGAATCCATCGTCTAGCAAACTTAAAAGCATTGAGAAATGGTAGTTGAGGCGACCAATCTGCCAAGGGATGTAGATTAGTACCTATGGGAATAGATGTTTGAGTGGGTAATACGGTAACCTTGACCGCACCAGTATTAGTATCTCCGCGATTGTCGCTAATGGTATATTCAAAACTAGCATCACCGCTAAAACCAGGATCGGGAGTAAAAATTATTTTACCTTCCGAGTCCATAGCAACATTGCCGTTGATGCCATTATCTACCCCAGTTAGATTCAAAAGATCGCCATTGACATCTAGATCGTTGGCTAATAAATTCCAGTCAGCTAGAATAAGTTCTGTATTTTCAACGGTAACTACTTCGTCTTCAACTACTATTGGTTGCTGGTTGTAGTTGGCTAAAAAGGAGATCTCTCCCTCGCCCAAAGCTCGGTTATAAACTCGAACATCTTCAATACTTCCTGCTAAACTATGTTCCTCATTAATAAAACCCTTGCGATCGTGGAATCTGGTAGTTTCGTTTAATCCACCAATACCCAGATTATCTCGACGAGATTCTAAAGTAGCTCCTTCTCCCGTACCGATTTTTAAGCCATCGAGATAGGCGGTAAAAGCTTTTGCTTGAGGTGCTTCTAGTTCGGGATCTGCATCTAAAACCAAGACTGCATGATGCCAGGTATTAGAGTTTAACTTATTAGTAGACAAATAAGTACCCGACCAAGATTCGCCATTCCAACCACCAAAGTAAAGACGACCATTTTCGATATAGATATTTAGTCCGCCATCATCTTCTTTGATACCACCTTCTTCGTAAATTATTTGTTTGCGACTACGCAGATTTTTATTGTCTACTTTAAACCAGAGGGAAATAGTACGCTGGGGGTGAGTGCCAAGATTGAGATCTGGAGAATCTTGAATTGCAATGAGATCGTTTTTGCCATCAAAATCGACCACCCCCTGACGAAATTTAGCTCCTTTAGTTAATATTCCCTGATTGTTTGTACCTTCGGGTGCAGAATCTATTGCTTGACCATCCCCAGTTTGGTTTAACTCTAGGTGCATCACCAGAGCTTCATCTGATAGAGTCATAGACTGGCGATCGCCCAAAATTAGACTTTTGCGCCAGTCGCGAACGGGGTTAATCTTATCTGAGATAGGGGGTAAATTGCCATCTATCCCTTGTATATCGACAATAAAATCGTTATAATCGCGGTCTGCTTGTTTGATTGGTACATCTTCAAAGGCGATCGCCCCATTACCATTGGCATCCACCACTTCTGCTCCATCAGATGATGAATAATCGGTGGGATTGGCTTGGGGAATAGAGAAAATGGGAACTTTGCCAAACTGAGAAGTTTGCCCAGGATTTTGCCAGATTTTTTCTACGGTGGTATGCTGCACCAACATTAATGCAACTTTATCCCCTGGAGTTAAATCGAATACTTTAACTCCTTGATAATCACCTGTATTAAAATCTCGCTCCCAATCTAAATCTGCACTAAACTTGGCCCCTTCTGTTTCATCTCGAATTAAAATACGACCTTGTGGGGAATCTGTTAAAGCTCGTCCCGCTGCTTCTTTAATAAATTCTGTCGATCCTGGCTCGTATTCTTCCATTCCCTCCAGGCTAAATACTGCTAGCTCGCCCCGAAACCAACCTCCATCAAAAAGATAGTCAACTTTAATTTGTCCATTAGTATCGACGGTGAAAATTCCCGTACTATCATTTATCATTTATTAGTTCTTTGGTCTTTTGTCTTTGGTCTTTGGTCTTTGGTTTTTGGTCTTTGGTTTTTGGTTTTTGGTCTTTTGTCTTTGGTCTTTGGTTTTTGGTCTTTTGTCTTTTGTCTATAGTTAGATTCCGTCGGAATTATTGAAATGAGGCAAAATCTCGTCAGTGCCGATCTCTCTTTCTAACCAATTACGACTGGGAAAAATACGATCTTCAATCCCATACAAGCCAATGGGTTCTTGTATGCCCTCAATGGCTAAAACGATATCGTTATAATCTTCATTAGAAGGGCGATCGATGCGATCGTCTTCAAAGCTGGCGATCGTTCCTCCCGTAGATGTTTTGACATCAACAAATTGAACTTGATTCTGAAAATTCGCTGCGTGCATCGAAAAAATCAGGTCTTTAGCCATCACCGACTCGTCTGCACCGATAGTTTCCTTAAAATCACCATCAGGAATCATCACTAGGGAAAAATAATCCCCTGGAGTCATTTCAAAAGTCTTAGTTCCTAAATAGTCTCCTTGATTAAAATGGGTAGCCCCCCCTGTCAAACCTTCTTCCCACTCTAATTCTGCGGTATATTTTGCTCCTTCAACATTATCCTGAATAACAATATGACCTTCAGTAGAATCACTTTGAACTCGCTCTACTACCTTTTGAGTAAATTCTTCTGTTGTTAGGTCTTCGGGATTAATATCTTTTAGACTGAAAATACCGACCGCACCTTCATATAACCCGCCATCATAAAGAAAGTCAATGGCGATCTCCCCCGACTCGTCTACCTGAAATACTCCAGGATCTTTTTCATTCAAAACTCGACTTTCTGCATATTCCAGTAAATCCTCTCCTATAGGGAAATCTCGCCAGTCGCGAGTAGGATTAATATATTCGTCCAATTCGGCGAAATTGGGATCTACACCACGAAACTGTAAAATCAAATCGTTATAGTCGCGATCGGACTGAAAAGCACGTAGATCTTCGGCTGCAATCAAACCAATACTATCAATACCAACAAATTCAAACTGATTGGCGGTAAACTCTCCTAGATTGGCTTCTGGTATGGAAAAAAGAGGAAACCTGCCAAATTCATTGATGCGATCGGGATTATCTAAAGTTTCTTGGATGGTTTTATGCTGCACCATCATCAAAGCTACTTCGTCTCCAGGAGTAAACTGAAACTTTTTCGCTCCGATATATTCCCCTGTGTTAAAATCTCGTTCCCAATCAAAACTGGAACTTAATTTAGCACCTTCGATCTCATCTTGATTGATGATGCGACCCAATTCGGAATCTGTTATAGCCCTACGAGCAGCTTCTAACATGAATTCTTCTGAGCCTGGGGTAAATTCTTCCATCCCCTCGACACTAAATAGAGCCAACTCCCCTCTAAACCAGCCACTATCAAGGAGAAAATCTACATCAACCTCTCCACTAGAACCAACAATAAAAGTTCCGCTATCGTAAGTGTACATAAATTAAAAAACTTCTTTATTGAAACTTTATCGACTCCCTCTAAGTTTATAACTTATGTTTTTTAAAAAAAATAATAGTAATTATACTGCTTTTCAAATTTATATAGTGCCGATATTGATATATATATTAATGTTTAGACGATCGAAATTATTATTGTTTAAATGTCAAATAAATTACATTTAGTTAGAAAAATATAGTTATACTATTAATTACAAAATATTACTGCAAATCATACATTTTTATTTAGCGAGCCATTTGCATAAACAATTCATGATTCAAAATAGCCTTAAGTATCGACGATATTTTATGTGTATTTAACGATAGTAATTCAATAAAATTAATGCCTATTTTATTGTTTTTTTTTTATTATTTCCTGATAGTACG
>CAYXWE010000259.1:0-5996 GCA_964468145.1 uncultured Pleurocapsa sp. | reverse complement strand
AAACCTACTTGTAGAACTGTGAGGGATTCCAAAAGGTTGGATTTGTTTGGCCTGCTTTGGCATACCATTCTAGTTTTGGAAGAATTTAAATTTTCCCATTTGCACCAATACACCCTTGAATCTAGAACTATTTAAGCAAACAAGCAATTCTGAAGGTGAGGGGTGCGCCGCCCGAGGGCGCATACCCAATTACCTTGTTGAAAGCCTCAATATATATAGTTGTTAGCTTAACCCGAACTCAAGTTAGAGAAGTTTTTAATGGATTATTGGGTACAGAGATTGTATTTTTGAGTATTGTATTTGTTTTACTCTGGCTGAGAAAATTATCAATAAGTAGCTTCTGGAATAGACCCCTTGCATAAATTTTCAATGATGAGTTATGTTCGTCCAAGAGGTCTAATCTGTTTAAGCAGCTTTAACTAAACCACTGTGTCTTAATAATGGTTCGGTTTCGGGTTCTCTGCCACGAAATTCTTGGAATACTTCCATCGGGTGCAAACTACCACCAAGAGACAGTACCGTATCTTTGAATTTCTTACCGACAGATTTCATAGCTGCTTCGTCATCCAAACCAGCTTCTTCAAAAGCTGCAAAGGCATCCGCACTCAAAACTTCCGCCCACTTGTAGCTATAGTATCCCGCTGCATATCCTCCCGCGAAGATATGTCCAAAAGCACAAAGAAAGTTATCTTCGGGAATGGGTTTTAAGACTGTAGTAGTTTCTGCTAGGCGGTTGCGTACATCGTTAGGAGTTTCCTCTCCCCCAGGCTCATAATTAGAATGAAGTTCCATATCCAACATCCCAAAGTGTAGCTGACGCAGCATTGCCGAGCCACTCATATAGTTTTTAGCAGCTACTAGTTTTTGATAATATTCTTCGGGTAGAGTTTCGCCAGTTTCGTAGTGTTTTGCCATACCGAAAAGGGTAGGGCGATCGTAACACCAGTTTTCCATAAACTGACTCGGTAATTCTACTGCATCCCATTCTACGTTGTTAATTCCTGCTGCTTCTGCATAGTCGATGGTAGTCAACATATGTTGTAAGCCGTGACCAAATTCATGAAAAAGGGTAGTAACCTCGTTAAAAGTCATCAAACTAGGCTTACCATCTACAGGGGGAGTTTGATTGCAGGTGAGGTAGGCAACAGGCAAACGAGTTTCTGTTTTACCGTCTACGGTCATTTTAGCGCGACCGATACAGTCATTCATCCATGCACCGCCACGTTTTTCGGCAGGGCGAGAATAAGGATCTAAATAGAAGAAAGCGATCGCATTACCGTTTTCGTCGGCTATTTTGAAGTAGCGTACATCTTCTTGCCATACTGGTGCATCTCCATCAGCAGCAGTAATAGTTACATCGAAGATACGGTTAGCCAGACCAAATAAACCATCTAATACTTTCGGTAGAGAGAAGTAAGGACGTAATTCTTCTTCATTGAAGTCAAATTTCGCCTCCCGCTGTTTTTCTGCCCAATAACTAGTATCCCAGTTTTTTAGATCGTCTTGCCCAGCAAAAGCTTTTAATTCTTCAAACTCTTTGATGGCTGCATCGTAGCTAGCAACTCGCAACTCCTCCTGTAGCTTTTGAACTGCATCTACATCAGTCGCCATTTTTTTCGCCAAACTCAATTCGGCAAAGTTAGCAAAACCCAAGATATTAGCTTTTTCCTTTCTCAATTCCAAAATGCGATCGATATTAGCGCGATTATCAAATTCGCCACTAGAAGCGCGAGACACAAACGCTTTGTATAACTTCTCCCGCAATTGGCGATTAGTCGCATATTTCATATAGGGAATATAGCTGGGATAGTCTAAAGTTACTACCCAAGGGCCGTTTTCAGGCGTAGCATCTTCTTCGCCTTCTGCTTTGGCAGTTTGCGCCATCAAGCCCAAGGCAGAAGGGGGCAAACCTTCGACATCTTTCTTATCGGTAAGCTTGAGTTTAAATGCCTTGGTTGCATCCAAAACGTTATTAGAAAACTTGGTAGATAGTTCTCCAGATTCCAATTGAATCTGATTAAATCTCTCTTTGGTTTCTCCTGATAAACCCACCCCAGACAGTTCAAAATCCCGCAGGGAAGATTCAACGATGCGTTTTTGTGCGGGTTCTAATTTATCCCACTGGGCACCTTCTTTAATGCCTTTAAATGCTTCGTATAAAGGTTTGCTTTGGGTCAGCTTAGTGTAAAACTTAATTACCTCTGGCTGCATCTGTTGATAAGCTTCGCGCAACTGGGGGCTATTTTTAACACCCATCAAATGCCCCACAATTCCCCAACTCCAGCCCAAACGCTCGTCAATGGCTGTTAGGGGTTCGACTACACCAGACCAAGTAGGAGTTACATTTGCTTCTAGTTGGGCAACTTCTGTTTCTAACTCTTTTAATAGTTGCGTCATTGCAGGAACAACCTGTCCCGCTTCGATTTCGTTAAAGGGTGGTAATCCCTTGCCAATTAATAAAGGATTTTTGGTAATAGTTGCGTCTGTCATGTAAATAGATGCTTGCCAATTATATTTATATTTATTTACACTAACGCTTTAGGGAGATATATCGCAGTGTTACTCAGGTTGGGATTACCGAAATTTTTTGGTCGATTGTGCGAGCGATCTCGACTAAGATAGTATTTCGCAGATGCCCGCTCTTGCTGTAAGCTCAGTTGCGCTCGAGAGTATCAAGGAAAGAATCGACACTATTTAAATAACCCCTGTCATCGATCGTTTCAGGAGCTAGTCTTCCTTGAGATATTGCGACATTAACCAAATCCTTAGAAGTAATACGACCTGTGCGTACCGCCCTTACTAACGCTCCAGTGCTAGGAATGCCTTGACTGCGAAAAGAACCTTGATAACTGCGAGTTACTAGTCTAAAAGGCGTAATTTCAGGTACTCCCCGAACAGATTGTTGGTTGATTGCAGCTATTTCGTTGGCAAAGGCAGGAGCAGATACTAAAGATAAAGCTAAAGTAGATAAACTAACTAAGATTTGACGTTTCATAATAGTTCTCCGTGGGTTCGAGTGGATAAATCTTTTTTCTTGTTATTAATAGAATCTCTGACCTGACTGAGACACTTGTGATAGGTTTCTAAAAGATAGCTAAGGTTTATCTGAATTTCTCTGAATTCAATCTGAAAACTAGATGAAAAAGTGAATTTGTTCTGCCTATCGCTTTCATGCAAGAGGTCTTTTGTTTTTTGTTCTTTGTTTTTTGTCAACTTAGGCGATCGCATTTACTAAGGGAATGATTTGCGCGCATAAGTCTAATATTTCTTCTGGCTTAAAAATCTTGATTTGCAGAAACTGTAATTGCGATCGCGCCAAATCGCTATATTTTTAGCCACAATTATTATTGAAGCTTGCCGAAGTCAAGCAACAGAAGCTATCAGCTCGATCGAAAATAGGAAAAACTTTCATAAATTTTGAAATTAACCCTGATTAGTAAATGTAGAGTTCAACTAATCAGATTATGGATATTTTAATCGACAATCCTATTTCCTTGATGTACGGCCCTTATTTTTTAGCTTTTTATGCTGGAACGATCGCTATTGTAGGTACGGCAGTTAACTGGATTATTAAGGGAAATAGCCAAGCCACAGCAGTAATTCCTACCCATCCCGATCTTTATGAAATTGCCTATCTAAGAGATGGAGAAACAGCAGTAATTAAATTAGCTTGTTGGCAATTGCTTCAACGAGGTTTATTAAAAGCGGACAAACATCATTTAGAAAGTGTTATCGACGATGGTGTTGATATATCCAATCTTTCTAAGATTGAACAAACTGTATACGATTACTTAAGCACTCCTCGTACGGCGACAGCGTTAATTCATAATTTAAGTTTAAAAAACAAAATTGCTTCACTCTGTAAAAGCGATCGCGATTCTTTAATTGAACGAGGCTATCTCAACTCCAATACCAAACAATATTTTGTTGGTGGTGCGGGGGCGTTTATTATTCTGAGTTTGGGTAGTTATAAAATGATTTCTGCTTTGTCGCGAGGACACCATAATATTTTGTTGCTATTAATTATGGCGATCGCAGCTACATTCTGGCTGGGGATTATTTCTTGTCCTTTATATAACCGCCTGACAGCTAAAGGTAACAAGTATTTAGCCAATCTTAAATCTACCTTTGGCGATCTATCTAGAGAATTGAAATCCCCTCCCACCGAACCAGATTACAATACCTCGCTGTTAGTTGCTTTAAAAGATTTAGAAGGCATCAAAAAAACAACTATAGAGCCATACCAAAGTGCAATCGATTTATTTGTAACCAAAAGAATTTCTCGGAATTGGGTTTCCACTAGTTCGAGTTACGGCTGTTCTAGTTCTAGCTGTAGTTCTAGTTGTGGAAGTAGTTGCGGTGGTGGCTGTGGTGGCTGTGGTGGCTGTGGGGGGTAATTATCGTAGCATCTCTAACTATTAACCAAGAAAGGTTAATTGCTCAGAAGTAATAAGTAATAGGTAATAAGTAATCAATGAATAAACTAGGCGTTGGAATTGGTTTTAGGGAAGAATTCAAAAGTGAATTATTTTTGCATCGAGATAAAGTAGACTTTCTAGAGATAATTGGCGATCGCTATTTGGATGCAAATTATTATTTACAGGAAGAATTAGAATTACTGGCTGCTAATTTTCCTTTAATACCCCACTTTATTAATTTATCTTTAGGTAGTGCCGCAGGAATAGATCCAGATTATTTAGCCAAGGTTGCCAAACTAATTAATAAATTACAACCCGCTTGGTGGAGCGAGCATCTTAGCTTTACCCAAGCGGGAGGAATTGATATCGGACATTTGTCGCCTTTACCCTATACCCAAGAAGCAGTTGATGTTGTCTGTCGTAATATCGATCTAGTTACCAAACAAATAGATGCACCTTTGATACTCGAAAACATTACCTACACGATGGATATTCCTGGGGGAGAGATGAGCGAAGCGCAGTTTATCTATGAAGTATGCGATCGCACTAATTGTGGCTTACTGTTAGATATTACTAACCTCTATACCAATAGCATTAATCATGGTTACAATATTGCCGAGTTTTTAGCACAACTCCCTTTAGAAAAAGCAATCCAGCTACATTTTACGGGGGGACATTGGCACGATGGAATATTAATTGATAGTCACTCTAGTGCTACTCCCGCTCCCGTCTGGGAATTAATGCAGCAAGTAGTTTCTCAAACTCAAATCGAAGGGGTTGTCTTAGAAAGAGACGAAAGCATCCCCACTTTTATCGAACTTACTGACGAACTAAAACGCGCCCAAACAATCCTCGACTGGTAATATTTATTATTCATCCTTCATCCCTCATCCTTCATCCTTCATCCTTCATCCCTCAGCCTTCGTTCATTCCTCAAAAATATGTCTTTAATCGCCCTACAAAATGCACTCGCACGCATTTATACCGATAGCAAACTGCGAGATGACTTTTTAACTAATCCCGATGTAGTTGGTAGAACTTTAAAACTTAATTGCGTTGAAATTCAACAATTAAGCAAGCTATCAAGCCAGCAAGTAAATATGTTTGCCAGTTCTTTAAAATATAAGCGATTGGGAGCAATTCGCAAGCTGCTACCCCTGACTGCTAAGGTATTAAAAAATAAATTCAACCAGCTTTTCTTTCAATATGCAGAAACTTATTTACCCAGTAAAAACAACAAACATCTAGAAGATGCGATCTCTTTTACTAAATTTATTCTAGATACATCGCAAAAAGATCTAAATTGCGATTGGGTATGGGATATTGTCCTTTACGAACATAAGTTCTTAAAAGCGATCGCAACTGAGAAACTGGTTATGTTCGGCTACTTTAATTATTCCTGGAAATCCCTAATTAATAGTTTACAGCCTGCCAATTCTGCACCCAATATAGTACCCCAAAGAAATCTGACTATTTGGTTTAGATTCAATCCTAGAAACAAATGGCGATCGCTTGTTTTTCCTGTAATACTAAATCCGATTACCAAAATATGTATAAAATAAGAAACAACAATACAAA
>CAYXWE010000258.1:0-6017 GCA_964468145.1 uncultured Pleurocapsa sp. | reverse complement strand
CAAGCCAACTACAGTGCAGCCAAGGCTGGAGTAATCGGCTTTACCAAAACCGTTGCCAAAGAATTAGCCAATCGTGGCGTTACGGTTAATGCTGTTGCTCCAGGGTTTATTGCTACCGACATGACCGAAGATCTCAAATCTGACAAGATTATCGAATTTATTCCCCTCAATCGTTATGGCAAGCCTGAAGAGGTTGCAGGAACGATCCGCTTTTTAGCAGCCGATCCCGCAGCCGCCTACATCACAGGACAAGTATTTAATGTCGATGGTGGAATGGTAATGGCATAGACCGATGGGCATAAGTCCGAGGGCGATCGTAAGTTGTTGACAAATGACTAATAACAAATGACTAATAACAAATGACAAAAAACTATTAAATGAACGATACCCGATCTCCTGCATTGTGCATATGTTTAATGTTTAATGCTCAATGGTAAATCTTTGATTCGTCGGGCTAAGTCTTCGGCAGATTCGGGGTTATTGTATAACACCATCGTTGTGGTTTCATTCTTTTCAAAGCCGATGCGTTCGTAGAAGCTTTGTTGGTGGGTGGTGGTGAGATAAACCCTTTCTGTCTTACTTACTAGAGGATGAGATAATACAGTCTGCACTAGCTTGCGTCCCAAACCTACACCCTGATAGTCTGGATCGATAATTACATCCCAGATACCAGCGCGGTATACTCCATCAGAAGTAGCTCTGGCAAAACCAATTAACCGTTCTTTGTCCCAAACTGTCACTACAGGATTGCTATTGGCGATCGCCATTTTTAGATCGTCCACATTGCGTTCCTGCGCCCAAAAAGCAGTTTTGATAAATAAATGCTGTAACTGGATAATATCTACTTTTGATTTATCAGCACAAAACTGAATATGACTGCAATCCATTGCCTTTACCTCTTTTGCTCTATCTTAAATGGAATTTAAATTATTCGTTAGCTTGAATTTAGTTTAATTTGACTCTCAACAGTGCGATCGCGCAACACCAAGGTAGCTAATAAATATTTTTTTCAATCCTACAGCTATATTTGCAAAATTTTGGCTACTTTTGCACTATTTTTGTGTTTGTTTCCTGACATTAGTTCTGTTGAACTCTAAAAGAATCATCGGAGTCATCGGCGCGGACGATCGAAAATTAAGGGATATTTGCCGATGGGAAACTGATAAAGTAAGGTGATTTAATTCAATCTGTTAATCTTGTTATTTCTATGATCGTTATTGCCTTACCCAAGGGCGCATTACTCAAAGATACTATCGAATTATTTGGCAATCTTGGTTTGGATTTTAGTGCCTTTTTAGATAAGTCGAATCGTCAACTACAAATCGTCGATCCCACGGGTACTGCCAAAGCCTTGTTAGTTAGAGCGCAAGATGTCCCTGTATATGTCGAATACGGTCAAGCACAACTAGGGGTTGTGGGTTACGATGTGCTGCGAGAAAAGCAACCCGAAGTAGCCAATTTAGTCGATCTGAAGTTTGGTTACTGCCGTTTGTCTGTAGCAGTACCCCAAAGCAGCCCTTACAAGCGATCGGTAGAGTTACCGCCCCACGGCAGAGTGGCATCTAAGTTTGTTAATTGCGCCAAAGAACATTTTGATAGTATCGATTTGCCCGTGGAAATTGTTCCTCTGTCTGGTTCGGTAGAATTGGGGCCTATCACGGGGATGTCTGAAGCGATCGTGGATTTGGTTTCAACAGGAAAGACTCTCAAAGAAAATGGCTTGATTGAAACGGATATTCTCTACGAAAGCAGTGCCAGATTGATTGCTCATCCGATTAGTTATCGTCTCAATCGGGATAACATTAATGAGTTGGTAGCAAAGTTGAAGAGTCAGTAAACTCAAAATATCCTCGACAGCCTAATATTACTACAGGCTCGATCGCAAATGAGAAAAATTATCATTTGCGATCGAACTTGATGGCAATCGCAAAAGTTAGACAAGATCGAAACAATTAAGGCAATCAAAACCAAATTTTTCTCTTCAAATTGTATGCAGTCAAGTTGTTATTTATTTTTAAAGTAAAACTATTAATAATTAATAAGTTACAAAATATTAAGTCTAGTTATTGAGAATGGCTTCACGAGTTTGCTTTGTCCTACAGGTTGGTGTAAAATTTTATCAAAATCCCATGGTAGTGTGGAAAATGCTGAAAATTTTCATATTTTTCTATTTTCCTAAATTAAAGAAGTCAGGGGTGTCAATACTTACAGCGATCGGATAAATTCATTCACCTCGCCAATTAACAAAACTTCGCTACTTTTTATTGACTATGTATTCTTACTCATTGACAACTTACTTTCTTTTGGCAAAATTTTTGTGACCGCTTGTAGCCTTTAAAATTACGAATTATCAATTATTTGGTCATATTGCATTTCAATTATTTTCGCTGTTGGGTTTAAAACCCAATCGTTTTCTAATAATTATGTCGGAGCGATTTTTAAATTTAGATATGATTTCTTAGCTCAATTCTTGTTTAAAATAAGGTTCTCGTTCTTAAATAGACCTATGGGCATAAGTCCTGAGTCGCCATAAATTTTTGACAAATGACTAATAACAAATAACAAAAAACTATTAAATGAGTGACACCCGAGATCCTGCATTGCGCATATATCTAATAAAGTCAAAGTTAGATTATTGACCAAAACCTTGTCATAATCTAAATGAAAGATTAAATATAGATCGCCGATTAAAGTTAATGGCCGATACAAAAAACTACTTTTGTTTTCAGCCAGCAAAAAAAATATGACTACTGCTTCTCCCAAATTAAAAACCAACCCAAGAAATCAAAGCAACGACTGGCGATTATTCCTAAAGCTAATACCCTACACAAAAAAAAGCAGGGGTACTTTAGTTATATGTTTAATTTTGCTCGTACCTCTGGCTATAGCTGGTTCGATTCAACCTTTAATTGTCGGTCAAGCAATATCTTTATTAAAAGAAGAACCAGTATGGGATTTTATTGGCGGAGTATCTATGGCGCAGGGCATAAACCTCTTGGCGGGTTTATTACTCCTGACTGTATTAACCAGACTAATGTTTGCTTCGGTGCAGGGCTATCTCGTACAGAAGATCGGACAGGAAATAACTGCAGAAGTAAGACAGGATTTATTTACCCATGTAACCTCTTTAGCTTCGAGCTTTTTCGATCGCACTCCTGTGGGAAAACTAATTACTAGAATTGCTAGTGATGTAGAGGCATTGGGGAATGTCTTTGCCAGTGGCGCGATCGGAGTAGTCAGCGATTTTGTTTCTATTGTGGCGATCGTAGTGATGATTTATATCACTAACTGGAAACTAGCATCAATTTTGGTATTCTTACTAATTCCCGTTACCGCCCTAATTATTTATTTCCAGCAACAATATCGCAAGGCAAACTACAAAGCCCGTGAAGAACTTTCTCAGCTTAACTCCATGCTGCAAGAGAATATTGCAGGGATTAATATCGTGCAGCTATTCCAACGGGAAGTATATAATGGCGAGATGTATCGCTCGATTAACGAACGCTACCGTACAGAAGTTGATAAAACTATCTTTCACGATTCGGCTGTATCGGCAACATTAGAATGGATTGCTTTAGTTGCGATCGCAGCGGTACTCTGGATAGGTGGAGTGTTTGTCTTGCAGGATAGTATGACCTATGGAGCATTATCAGCTTTCATTCTCTATGCCCAAAGACTGTTTAACCCCATACGTCAGTTTGCGGATAAATTTACCATGTTCCAGTCGGGATTTACCGCCATCGAAAGAATTACCGAGTTATTGAGCGAACCAATTGAAATTAGAGATAAAGTAATCTCTCATCAAGAAGGGCATCGTGCTTTACTAGTAGAAGATCCTAATAGTAACAAAACTGGTGAAATTCGCTTTGAAAATGTTTGGTTTGGCTACAAAGAAGATGAATATGTAATCAAAAATCTCGACTTTACTATCAAACCAGGAGAAAAAGTAGCTTTAGTAGGGCCAACAGGGGCGGGAAAAAGCTCGATAATTCGTTTGTTGTGCCGTCTTTACGAACCAAGCAAAGGCAGAATTTTGGTAGATGGGATTGATATTCGCGATATTCCCCAAGCAGATCTACGTCGCTATATTGGTGTAATTTTGCAAGAAAGTTTTTTATTTGCAGGAGATGTTAAGCGCAATATTACTCTGGGAGATAATTACTCCATCGAAGAAGTCCGAGAAACAGCCAAGTTAGTTAATATCGATCGCTTTATTGAAGATTTACCCGACGGTTACAATACAGTGCTGCGGGAAAGGGGTACAAACCTTTCGGGGGGACAAAAACAACTCTTGGCTTTTGCGCGGGTAGCCATTCGTAACCCCCATGTTTTGATTTTGGATGAGGCTACTTCTAGTCTTGATGTCTCTACTGAAGCTTTAATTCAATCAGCCTTAGAACATTTGTTAGTAAATCGTTCGGCAATTATTATCGCTCACCGTCTTTCTACAATTCGCGATGTAGATAAAATTTTAGTCTTAAAACGAGGCGAACTAGTCGAAGCAGGTAGCCACGATGAATTATTGGCTAGTGATGGTTTGTATGCCAGCTTGTATAAGTTACAGATGCTAGGGACTTAGAACCCTGATTGACTGACAAAAGATAATTAAAGCAAGACTATAAAGTATATGCAGTAAAGCTTTGGATGCAAACAGACTGATAGACAATAACTCTCTCTTAAAAACGATAAATATTGAACACATCGCAAAACATAAAGCTCTTATATCTCCGTTTCTCCGTTCCTCCGTGGTTGATTAAAATCGATCTTCTTAGCACAACACAGCTAACACACTATCAATTGTCTAAATTTTGCCAGTCAACCAGCTTATAACCTTACATAGCAGTTTGTATAACTACTTTCACAGCGTCCTCTCATTCAAATCTCATTGATTTTTAATCTTGCTAGGTAATCTTGAATTTAAAACTAAATATTTCCCAAGGAAGCTAAGAAAAAATGGCTGAAGGCAGAGAGTAGATCTCTGCCTTTTTTTTAATATTTTGCTGGTACAAAGTTTTGTGTTCCCATTGGAGGACGTTCATAATCGATCTCGTTTTGACGAGGAGGTAATACGATTTTTTCAGGGGGTAAATCTTCGTAGGGTACTGTATTTAAAAGATGGCTCATGCAGTTAAGTCGCGCCCGTTTTTTATCGTCAGCTTCGACAACATTCCAAGGAGATTCGGGGATGTCGGTAGCAGCAAACATATCATCTTTAGCTTTAGAATATTCGACCCATTTTTCTCTAGCTTTGAGATCCATGGGGCTAATTTTCCAACGTTTAGTCGGGTCGTTAATGCGGTCTTGAAAGCGTTTTTCCTGCTCTTTATCGCTAACAGAAAACCAGTACTTAATTAAAATAATGCCCGCTCGTTGAATCATAATTTCAAACTGAGGACACGATCGCATGAATTCGTTATATTCATCATAAGTACAGAAACCCATGACTCTTTCGACTCCCGCCCGATTGTACCAACTGCGATCGAATAGCACCATTTCCCCTGCTGCGGGGAGATGAGCCACATATCTTTGGAAATACCACTGAGTTTTTTCGCGATCGCTTGGCGTACCCAAAGCGACGACTCGACAGACACGGGGATTTAAAGATTCGCTGATGCGTTTGATTGCGCCACCCTTTCCTGCTGCATCTCTACCTTCAAAGATTACAACAACTTTCAAACCCGCGTGCTGTACCCAACGTTGTAGTTTGACTAGCTCTATTTGTAGTTTGGCTAACTCTCGTTCGTATACTTTTTTACTTAGTTTTTCAACTTTTGCCGATTTTTTGGTTTTCGATTTCTTTTTATCTTGTTTACCGTTTTTACTAGCTTTTTTACTCGACTTTTTCTTACCCATAGTTGTTTTCTCCCTACTGCCTACTTATTTTTCTCTGACTGCATTAATTTTACAAACTTGGCAAACAAATAATCCGCATCATGAGGGCCAGGACTAGCTTCGGGGTGATACTGTACAGAAAAGAAAGGTAGGGTTTTGTGTTGTAAGCCAGCAACGGTTTTATC
>CAYXWE010000257.1:0-6079 GCA_964468145.1 uncultured Pleurocapsa sp. | reverse complement strand
TCCTGAATGTAGTTCTCCCTATCTCAAATTTTTTGGCAGTGGGACGCAGAAAGTTGCTCAAGAATTGACTAAATTATTTCCCGAACTTAAATATATTCGCTTTGATAGCGATACTACCAGGAATAAGAAAAACGCCCACCGCGACTTAATCGATCGCTTTACTAACAAAGAGGCAGATATTTTAATTGGGACACAAATGCTGACTAAGGGTTTAGATATTGCAGGGGTGACAGTAGTGGGTATCGTGGCTGCGGATGGTTTATTGCATCGTAGCGATTATCGGGCAGCCGAAAGAGCCTTTCAAACCATGACTCAGGTAGCGGGGAGAGCAGGAAGGGGAGATATACCAGGGAAAGTAATCGTACAAACCTATTCTCCCGAACATCCCGTAATTGCTGCCGTTAAAACTCATAATTACAATGATTTCAGCGCGGAAGAGTTGGGACAAAGAGCAGAATTAAATTATCCTCCCTATGGAAACCTGATCTTAATCAAACTTAGCAGTATCGATCGGGGGGAAGTAGAAAAAGCAGCAGAGACTTTAGCAGACGTACTGATAGATACTTTGAGTCCAGAATACGATATATTAGGCCCTGCACCGGCTAGCGTGATGCGGGTGGCTCGTCGTTATCGCTGGCAAATTTTATTAAAGTTTCCTCAAACCCAAACCGATCTACCTGATTTGAATATGTTGCGATCGCATTTACCCAATTCAGTTAGTATGACTATCGATGTCGATCCCATGAATATGGACTAGTCAAAAAACAAAGGACAAAAAACAAAAGACAATTAACACCCTCAACAGTTACAAATTCAATTATATTTTTGTAGGCGATCGCCATAAGCCCATCGTGTTATTTTTGCATGGTTTTATGGGGAGTATTGAAGATTTTAGAGAGGTTGCTAATTTATTAACAGCAGATTTTAGCTGTTTGTTAATCGATCTGCCAGGACATGGCAAAACAGAAGTAAGTAGGGATACTTGCTATCAAATGCCATTATTAGCTCAAGGAATTGTCGAATTGCTCACAGAATTAAAAATAAAGCAGTGTTTTTTAGTCGGCTATTCTATGGGAGGAAGACTGGCTTTGTATCTTACTCTGAATTTTCCTCAATACTTTATTAAAGTGGTATTAGAATCTGCTTCTGCTGGATTGGTAACCAAAGCTGCAAGAGACAAACGTATTCAGCAAGATTTTCAATTAATTAATAATTTAAAAATTATAGATTTTGCTGCTTTTTTAGAAAAATGGTATCAAAATCCTCTATTTACTTCTTTCAGACACCATCCCAATTACGATCTGGCGATCGCCAGACGATTAAATAACAATCCTCAAAAATTAGCTAAATCCTTACGTTACATGGGTTTAGGAGTCCAGCCTTCTTTGTGGCAAAAGCTTAAAGACAATACCATCCCATTACTACTGATAGTCGGTGAATGCGATCGCAAGTTTATCGCGATAAATCGAAGAATGACAGATTTAACTACTAATTCAAGTTTAGAAATAGTTAAAAACACCGATCATAATGTTCACTTTGGACATCCTTTAATCTTGGCTCAACTTATAATCACTTTCTTTCATAAGTTGACTAATAAATAGCTGTTTTTAAGTGATTTGATGACTTTTTTTTTAGTAATACGGAAGAATTAATTGCTCAAATAAGCTAAAATTCTCCGTAATTGTACTCAGACGAGATATTTTTCAAGTTTGACTAATTTAAATATCTATATAAGTTTATTTTTAAAATTAAACTAATAAAAAATCTATGAATATTAAGCCATCACCATGGTCAGAAGTTGCTGCTAATGGAGCAAAACCAACAACTTTACCCACAAATATTTTCGATATACTAAAGTTAGCTAATACAAAAATAGAAATACTCCAGGCTGCAGTAGAAATTGTTTATCAAAATCTCCAATGCGATCGCGTTGTTGTCTACAGTATGCAGTCACCATCAATGTGCAAAATTATTGCAGAAGCTGTTACTCCTGGCTACGGCAAGATTTTGAATACGACAATTGAAGATCCCTGTTTTGAGGCTAGATATGTCGATAAATATCAAAAGGGAAGAGTAAAGGCTGTTACCAACATTCACGACGCAGGTATGAGTCCTTGCTACGTAGAAAATCTAGAAAAAATTGATGTCAAATCCAACTTAGTCGTACCCTTAAATGCTGCCGATGGTTCTCTTTATGGACTTTTGGTTATGCACCAATGTTCCCAGACTCGCCAGTGGCAACAAACAGAGATAGAATTTGCCTTAAGTGTTGGTAATTGGCTCATGAAACAGCTAGCCCAACAACAAACATATCTAAATTTACAACAGGAAATAACTAGCAAAAGACAGCGACAAGAATTTATTACTAGTATTACCAAGCAAATTCACGCTGCAATAACCTCCGAAGAAGTACTGCAAACGGCGATCGATAGGGCTAAAGAAATGCTGTCTTGCGATCGCGTTGTGGTTTACAGTTTGTACGGTAGCAGTATGGCAGAAATTGTCGCCGAAGCAACTGTACCTGCTTTAGCACCGATTTTGGGAGATGTAATCGAAGATCCTTGTTTTGAATATGGCTACCAATCGAGTTACGAGCAAGGTAAAATCAAGGCGATCGCTAATATTTATGAAGCTGGTATGACCCCTCGTTATGTAAATAATCTGGCTAAGATTGGAGTCAAAGCAAATTTGGTCGTGCCAATTAATCTGGACAATGGCAAGATATATGGTTTACTTGTAGCCCATCAATGTTTCGATTTTCGTCAGTGGCAACCAGAAGAAATAGAGTACTTCAAACAAATAGCTTTTCATGCGGGATTATCTCTTTCTAAGGCAAGGTTAAAGCAAGAATCAGATTTTGTAGCTACAGGATTAAGTCAATTAGACCAAGTAAAAGAGAATATCGACCAAATAAAGGGAAAAATAGATTTTTTAGAAACGCCAATTCAGTATACTAATAATGCTTTGGTTGAAGTTAATAATCTCAATCAATTATTAGTTAGAGAAATTAATTTTCTCAATCAAAGTAACTCTACCGAAATTCGCAAAAATACTAAAATAATTGGAATTATTAGCACAAAAATGGCTACTACTAACTCTAAGTTAAAAAATTACTTAGTCGAAGTCAACAATAGCAAAAACGAAGCTCAAACGATTCTTAAAGGCGTGTTACAAAATTTTGCTGGTAATTCTTCTAGGTTTTAATTGAATTGTTATCATTAACAATTCAATTACCTCTCCTTAAACCAAATTAATCAATTGTCCATCGATCGAATGATACGACTATAATTTTGTACTACTCTACTGAAAAATCCGATTCCCAAATCAGTTTTTCACCGTCGTAAAGGCAAATTTTGTCAATCTTAATTGATTTAGCAAATATACCGCCCAAATTACCAAATAAATTACTATTTGATTTATTAGTATTCAATTTGAGGGTAATGTACTTTTTATAGTCGCTCTTTCCTCCTGGATAAATAACCCCTTGGCAACTAACTTCGCTGTAATAAGTTTCCGATTTAATTTGGACTGCCTCGGAAATAGTAGCACTAGGACAGTCAGTAGAAATTAGGGAGATTGCTATGTCTTCGGCTGATTTCCCTTTGACTTGGTAAAATATCCTAACCATCGGGTTTTCTAATCCCTGGGCGGGGGCAGCAGATTTATTGACAATAGAGAGATTAATATCCGTGCCTTGTTTTCCTTTACCAGCCTGAGACTCGACATAAATTTCGGATTCTTCTGGCTTAGGAAAAGATATTGTTGCTAAAGGTTCGCCACCATAGTTAGCATACATCTTAGCTAATGCTCCTGTCAGTCCAGCATTGTAGCTAACTCCCACCTCGTTGCGTACCCAATCATTGCGATCGTCTTCCCAGTTTTCTTGTCCGTCTGGGCCACCTACCAAAGCCCCAATCAATAGGTTGCGAGTATGTTGCGGTTTCCTCACGTCATCTAGCCAACTTCCGTGGGCGGTACGATGATGGGGATTTTGAGGATAATTATCCCCGTAGCCAATCATATAGCTACGACGAGAAGGATTTTGTCCCAGAATGTAGTCAATTTGGCTAGCAGCAAATTCATGGTAGCGTTGGGCTTTAGCTGAATCTCCCTGGATTTCTTGTAGCCAATCACTATAAATAAAAGCCAAAAAACTGGTGTTGGCAACTAAAGGTAACGAACCCCATTTAACCAAAAATGCCAAACCCCCAGGAGTATATTTAATTCTTTCCCCCCGATATCCCACAGTCCAAAAGTCTAACCAAGCTTCTGTACGCTTTTGGTATTCGGATTTGCCTGTTTCTTGTGCCAGCAAGATATAAACCCCATAAGATTTATCATCAAACTGATGGGTGTAGCTATAAGGTTTCTCCATCTTTTGATAGCTGGCTTCAGCATAGTTTAAATATTCTCCCGAATAACTGTAGTTTTGAGCTTGTTTGGCTTTGTGCAGCCAAATTGCACTCCAAACCAGTTCGTCCTGTTCCCCGCTGACAGAAGTATAGAAAGGTACTGCTTCTTGAAGACAATCGGAGTATTTAGCGCGATATTTATCCGCGAAGTCGAATAGTTTCTCTGCTTTGTCTACCAACAAATCTGCATATTCTGTATCGCCATTTTGTCGAAACAAGATCGAACTAGAGGCTAAAGCTGCCGAGGTTTCTCCAGCTAAATCTGTTCCAGGACAACTAGTATCAATTTTATAAGCTGGTCGTTCCATTGCATGATGAACTACTTCTGCTGCACCCCACCATTGATGGTCTAGTTTGCCATTGCCTACCTGTCCGTACAATACATATTCCCCAGGATTATCGTTGGCAAAGGAATTGAGTAAATAATCTGTCACCCACTTAATATTCTGAGATAGATCGTCTAGTTGTCCCGATCGCTGATAAGCATCGTAATATTCAATACCGCCCCAAGCCAAAGTAGTAACGCTATATGCCATTGGAAAGTTAAACTTGACATTATCCCCTGCATCGAACCAGCCACCACTAAGATCTATCCCCACATCTGCCCCATCTTCTAGGGTTGCATCGCCCCGCCAGGGAATGCGATTCCACTCTGGCAATTTTCCCCCCTGTTGTGCTTCGTAAAAAAGAATTGATTTTTGCAGTGCTTCTCCGTAGTTCTGCTTATTTTGAGAAACCGCTGGACTCGAATAAATAATAATACTCAGAGACACCATTAAGCCAGCTAAGGCTTTTTTAAAAAGTTTTTGATTAAATATAGATTTTGAATACATAAGCGATCGTCAATAAAATTAATTACTGCTGAATAGTTAGAGGTTATAGGTATAAAAAATAGCGAAGTTCGATCCAAAGTATAAAAGAAAATTTTGTAAAAACTTCTTTGGCGATTTGACTCAAAAGCAAAACTCAGCCAATTTCTATGATTTTTAAAATTGAGAAGCCATATTTGCTTCTGTTCATCGTAGCGACAAATTTTCTCTGTTGGGAATGAGTAAGGCAAACTATCAAGAATACTTTGCCTTACCCATAACTCCCGAAACTCTTGTTTAGAATAGCTTATAGCCCCCGATATTGAGCTTGATTTTTGCTGTTTTCCCTTTGTTGTTAGCGATCGCTTTCCCGTTAGTCTAAGCTACAGTTAATTATTAATTAACTCTTAACCATTAATTGAACTACTATTTACCTGTGCCTGATATGATGAGGAGTGGATTTTACGTAGTTGTAGAAACTAATACTCGATCGAGTTAATGTAAAGAATTTATATCGAGTTCATTTTAGTCAATGCTTTTTACAAACGTCAAGAAAAATATCTAATTAACTTGACAAAAAGTACAAAAGATATTTCTTTCGATGAAAATTACTAAATCTAGTATTGGTTGAAAGCAAAACTACAGTAAATATCCAGTTGTAGAACTTTTCTTAAAAATATTAAGTTTCCTATCTCAAATTTACATGGATAATTCTATTGAGTTAACACAAATTGGTCGCTATGATTCGGGAATTTTCGATGAAGGGGCGGCTGAGATAACGGCTTATGATTCTGGCAGCCAACAGTTATTTGTGATTAACGGTGCGACTAGCACTATTGATATTTTAGACCTTAGCGA
>CAYXWE010000256.1:0-6079 GCA_964468145.1 uncultured Pleurocapsa sp. | reverse complement strand
AACAATTACTAGCAGATGGGGCAAATATTACCGCCCCCGATCGTAATGCAACAGCAGTTCTCGATGCTAATGCCAAAATAGATTTTACAGAAATGAAACACAAAACCGACTTAGAAATTAAAAGACTAGGTTGGACAAAAGATGTCGGACAAGAGTTCCTCAGAAGCAGATATGGAAAACGCAGTCGTCTTCAACTAACCGACGAACAACTCTGGGAATTTCTACAATATCTAGAAGCTCAACCAAACCCTAGTTAATAATTGCTACTCTAAAAATTATCGCCTATTTGATAATATTAAGTATCTAAATTGAGATCTAACGCGAGTTGCCCTGGAAGCCCAAAGCCCCGTCAAATAGTCAATCTGAGAACTGTTTTTTAAATTCAACTTGAAAAATTAACCGAAGTTTAAAATATTTTAAATGCTTATAGCTAATAGCTACCTCAACTGAGATCTTGCTAACCCGAACTCGCGTTAGATTTACTCTTGTGCTGAGAGTGCAAAAAGGGCAATAATATAAAGAGCAGAATCTAAAGAAATTTATAGGAGTTACTCGAAATAGGAGAAACCCATGTTACACCGCAAGATTTATCAACTCTGTCAAGATGGTCGCGAAGTTTGTATTTTCTTGCGGGATCAACAACGCTGGCTCGAAGGGGGTCGTATTGTTGATTTCGAGGGGGATATCGTAACAATTCGCTATGAGACAGAAGAAGAGGATGAAATTAGTTCCTGGGAAGAAATGGTGCGTTTAGAAAGTATTGGCGCAGTTACTCAAAAGCTAGCATCTGTTTCTAAAACCAACAGCGAAATTACAGTTTCGGATGAATGTCCCGAAGCAGAACAAATTAATCCGCCATCCTCAGAACAAAATCAAGAGTTGAGAGACGACGGAGTCTAAATAAATCAATCATTGTAGCTATCTTCGGCGATCGCTTCAAATACTGGACAATATCCTTCAGGAATTACTTTAAAACCATATAAAGGAGAAGCGCGATTCCAACAGCGGCGATCGCTATAGTGCTGGCAACGATTGCAACAGTCTAGATCTGATGAAATACGAGCTGGATTATTGGTATTGAGTAATTCTCGTTGGGATAACCCCCGTACAACAAGCTCGTCTCCCTGCCAACGAGCCTGAATAATTCCTGTATCCGCAATGTTTTGCCAGCGGGGATCGTTACTAATATTTTGAGGTAAGGTAAGGGCAATTTCCCCTGAAATTTCGTTTAGTTCCCCTTCATAATAAACAGGTTGGGGGGTTTTGGGCTGTACAAAGCGATCGCCGATAGGTAACTCAACTAAAATTCCCTGAACGGGAGAGTGAATCTGATAGCGGTTGCGCAGTTCTTCTAAGCTAGCCAATTCTAGTAGGTAGTTAAGAGAACCATGAACAAAAATAACGTGTTGTGGGCGCAAGTTATGAATTAGCTGAGTCGTATTGCGTCCATCACTATGTTCTGAGAGCAGATATGTTTCTGTAGTCACATAGGCTAAATTTTTCAGCAAATCTAGTTTTGGAGAATTAGGAGACAAATATTCTTGAGGATGTTCTGCTAACAACACTAACCATTGCTCAGATTCTTCTTCGAGATATTGCCAAAGATTGCTGCGATAATCAACAATAAGTACTTTTGGCTTTTCCTCCCCCATATCTGAAAGATCTTTGTCTAACCTCCTCATACGGGGACAAATTCTTTCATCCCAAAATAAAGATTGATGTTTGGCAAAATTCTGTACTGAGGCAGGAAATTGCGACAGCAACTCTAAATAGACATCGCAGGTGAAAGCAACTGAACTATCCACCCAAATATCAAGATCTCTACCCGTAAATTGATGATGAGAACGCAACAGCTTGAGTATTTCTTGCCCCAAACCGATGGGAGGAACGGGTAGCAAGACATTTTTGCCCTCCACGATAGCGCGGTGAATTCTCTCCATTAGCTGTTTTTCCTGGAGACGACGATGAGGATGGCGCACTGTGCCATAACTACCCTCTAGAATTAACACGTCAGGAGCTAATCCCCGAAGATTTTCAATGGACATCCCTTCTACTAATTGAAAGTTAGAAACCGAAAAATCCCCTGTATACATCACCCGATAACGGCGGTCGGGTGTAATATAAGTAATAATAATCCCAGCAGCGCCAGGAAGATGACCAGCGGGTACTAATTCTATTTGTAGATCGGGAGCAATATTAAATGGCGATCGCCATAAGAGAGTGTTATACCAACTCAAATCTTCTAGAGCATAATCATCCCTATCCAACCAATGAAAAGGCAGCAATTTAGCCGTAACTTCGCTGGTATAAACTGGTAATTGAGGACAAGCTTGATGCAATTTCTCTAGACCCCGACAGTGGTCTTCGTGAGCATGGGAGCAAAAAGCAAAATCTAAATTTTGTAAATCTGACTGACTCAAATTCTCTAAATTCTCAACACCACAGTCTAAGAGAATACGATATTTACCAATTTGCAAAATTAAGCAGACCCCTTCTTCTTCATGACCTGCTGCATAAACAAAACATGACAAAGCCAGGGAACTCGATCCAGTTTTTCCCTGTCTCTTCTTCATAAAATTAACTCCCAGTACCCCAAACTCTTGGCAACACCCATAGGTGTCCTTATTGAAGATCTTAGATTATGAAGTGACAAACTTTGTCGTTTTTTTTTAGATAAGTTAAGTTAAATTGAAATTAGTAATATAACTCAACTCTTGAGGTCGCTTGCTGTCAACAGCAAGCATAATATAAAATCCGCAGGAATATTAAGAAAACCTAACATTAAAGCTAGTGAGCCGAACCGTTACCATCATACTTGTCAGTATCGTAGTATCCGCCCTTTGTGCCGAAGAATAGACAAGCAACGGTAAAAACGCCTGTTAAAACCAGCAGTATTAATTTGACATCCATAGTTACGCTAAATTGTATTTACTAAATTATTATTAATTTAGATTTTAATCCGATATTACAGATACAATTCTGCAAACAATCTATCGATTAGACCCCGCGATCGTCAAATCAAACGGATTTTCAAACAGATTCTTCAATAGTTTCCGAAGAGGACTGGGGAATTGGTGCAGCCAAGGGGATTTCTTCGACTTCTGGCAGCTTTTCCAATAACAGGCGAGAAGATTGATTGCCTCCAGAAAGACGCTTCAATAGCTTTGGTCTAGGATCGTGAATTAAATAATAAATTTCATCTTCAATTTGCCATTCCTCCTTAGCCACTGCCACCTGAATACTGCCCTTGCGTTTAACCAACAACGGAAGCATTTCTCCCCCCCGAATCAAAGCTTGTAAATGAGCTAGTTTAAAAGAAAAGTCTGTCTCTTTTAAGATCGTACAGCCCAACTTAATCTGTCCGTCGTCAATATAGTTATTCCAAGTTTTAATTTGTAGTTGAGGAATTAAAGCCTGATTTACTTTTGTTTTGCTACTACCCTCTGCTGAATCGTTTTGAGGAAATACTGCTAAAACCCTAGGGGGTTGAAATTCTTCTACCGCTCTTTGAGCTAAAACCAAATTAACTTCACCATTATTAGTTAGAGCCAAGAATGTTCCCATAGACTCAATTCCTGCTTCGGTCAAAACTTCAGGGACTAACGCGCTGCCTTGAAACACAGTTAAATTATCTGCTTCTGCTTTCTTGCAGGCTTCAGAGTCAGTATCGATCATCACAACTGATTCTCCTAACTGTTGAAATAAACGACCCATAAAACGACCTAGAGCATCGCAGCCAATAATAACTGCTCCTTTAGCATCGCTAGAAGTAATTTTTAGCCAACTTGCTACCCAACCAGCGGTTAAGCCCTGAAAGAAAACCGTCATCAAGATAGTCAAAAAAACCAAGGCTTTGATGGCATCTCCGCCGTTGATGCCCTTCTCTGTCAGCAAAATTGCAAATAAAGAAGCAACAGAAGCGGAAACAATTCCTTTGGGTGCAACCCAAGCCAAAAATATTTTTTGTCGCCAGTTCATGTCACTATTCCAGGTACATACCGCGATGCTAATGGGTCTGACAACTAACATTAAGACTGCAACTGCCAGCACACTACCCCAACCCAGGGCATACACACTATCAATAGAAAGATCTGCAGCTAAAAGTACAAATAAGACCGATACGCAAAGTACTGTAAGCTGACCTTTAAACCTTTTGAGCAACCTTTCTTCAGGAATAGCAGAGGCTTTGAGAACAATTCCGGATATTACTGTAGCCATCAGTCCCGATTCGCTACGCAAACTTTGGGAAAGACCAAACAAGCCCCAGACGCCTGCCAATACAACTAAATTTTTTAGTTCTTCTGATAGTTCGTTAGCCTGTTTGAGAAATAAACCCAATAGCCAACCTCCCAAACCACCTACTACCGCACCAATCCCTAAGCGTAATATTAAACCACTCATGATGTCTATGGGCGCAGCATTGGTGTTGAGGATTGTATTTAGGACTACTACTGCTAGAATAGCCCCCACAGGGTCGATTAGTACTCCTTCTCCTTCGAGGAGGGTAGCTACCTGACGATCTACTCGTACTTGTTTGAGGAGAGGCCCAATAACAGTAGGTCCGGTTACTACAACCAAAGACGCATAAAGAAAGGCAATTGACCAGGGAAACTCAGCTAGCCAATGAGCAGCCATACCTCCACCTACTAAGGTGATCAGCGTTCCCACTGTGACTAAGTTGCGCAAACTGCCAGATACCTTGCCCAATTCTCTTAACTCTAAGTTCAGCCCTCCTTCAAACAGGATAATAGCTACCGAAAGAGCGACTAAGACTTCTAACCCTACACCTAAGTTATGGGGATGAAGCACATCTAACGAATCTGCTCCCAACAGAATGCCGAACAGCAACAAAAAGACTATACTAGGTAATTTAAAATATTCGGCGACTACTTGCGCGCTAATACCTGCAAGAACAGCAATAACTATTTGTAGAGTAATTTCAAAAGATCCTTCCATAAGCTGTATAAAAGATTAGCGTATCTTTGCAGGTTGTCAGTTAAATTTAGATTGAGAAAATAAATTTCTAAAATCTGTTAATTTGATTAATAGTTTGCGAGTTTTTCTAATCGATCTATTGGTTTTAATTGATTTGATTTTGAAGTCAAAGCGATTAAAAAAATGATTACAAAACCAAGCTATAACTATTTTCTTGGGTCATATTTTAGCATCTGAGTCAAAAATGCAAATTGTTCGAGCCGTTGGTCAAAGCTGTTTCTATTGGAACAGAAAGAGATAGACTAGTGAATATAATTAGCCGAATTTTATAAAAGTCGAATCAAATATTAGTATTGTTGGGTAAAAATAGTCTTTAAATACCTATGTCTTTCATTGTCAGTATAAATAATTTGCATTTTTAAATTGTTCTAACCTATGCCATCTCATCCTACATCTATCTGGAGACGCTCCCCCAATAAACTACGTCAAAACGAAATCTGGCGGTCGTGTTTTTATTTTACTAGCCTATTTATAGCTGCATTAGTCTTATTTTTGACGAACCTAGGTCATTTACCTCTATTAGATTTGGGTGAAGGAATAGTTGGACAGGTTGCCAAAGAAACTTTTCAAAACTTTGAGACACCAGCAAACTGGATTTTTCCTACTTTATGGGGCGAACCGTATTTGGCGCAACCCCCACTGGTACACGATCTGATTGCGATCGCCTATCGGCTTTTTGGCGTGAGCGAGTTTACCACTCGTTTACCTGGAGCATTATTGGGTGCAGTTTCTGTAGTTTTGGTTTACAACATTGGTCGAGAGATTTTTGTAGCCCGCTTTCCTGCTTTATTTTCCGCATTGGTTTATTTAACCTGTCTTCCCATAGTGCGTTACAGTCGCCTGGCAATGTCCGATGGACCATTGCTTTGTTTTGAACTGCTAGCTATTTGGGCAATTTTGCGCTCGCGCAGGGATCTAAGATGGTCTTTGGTAGCGGGATTGGGTCTAGGATTGATGAGTTTAACTAAAGGAGTAGTCAGTCTACAAATTCTAGCAATTTTAGTGGTTTTTTTGCTTTGGGATACTCCTCGTCTGCTGACTTCTTCTTATTTTTTGGGCGGTCTGTTCTTAGGAGCAATGCCAG
>CAYXWE010000255.1:4962-6079 GCA_964468145.1 uncultured Pleurocapsa sp. | reverse complement strand
CACTAAAAATGATTAATGAATGATTAATTTCACATGATTAATCATTAATCATTTCAAGTGTCCCAATAATACTGATAAAAATGATTATAAAAGAAAAAGCTGTTAGCATAATTTTTTGGTGCAATTAATGTTTATATTTTTAAATCATAATTAATCCTCCTTCAGCATAGGGCGATCGCGATCGCAGATATCTATAATTTACCAATCGTTCCCATATAAAGCATATTTATTGGATAGAGTATTTTCTGACGAACAATTAACAAGTAGTCAGTTTTTTTTCACGAACACAAAGAGATCGAAGCCAACTTTGTTCGAGTAAGACTTCGATCTCAATTACTTATTGCTTTTCTAAGTAATTAAACAATCAACAATTTTAGAACGTAAAAGTAGTTCTCAATGCACCGATAAAGATGTTGGCATTGTTATCGCCATCTTGGTTGGGATTTGCTAGCCAAACTACCCCTGGTGTAATAGAAATATTATCGTTGAGTTGATACTTGTATAAAGCCTCTACATGAAGGGGAATATCTACTGAAATATCTTCGTCTGTATCGTCGCCATTGGCATCAATTGTAGACAAGTAAGGCTCTGCACCAACGACTACTGCTGCCATGCTACCCTCTTTCAGGATATCAGAGATTACTAAAGCTCCTGCAAAGTTAATAATTTCAGCATCGCCATCATTATCATCGCCATCATTGATAATATTCGCGTCTGTGTAACCACCCCAACCACGGAGGCTAATTGTGGGAGTGACATCGAACTGAACCTGCGCGCCAAAAGAATTGGTAGTAACTGCAGATCCATCGATGTCAACATTAGTAGCACCACGGAAGTTAGCAGCATTAGTACCCGTACCGCCCCAAAGGAAAGAACCTCTGAAGCCTGGTACGTCAGGAGTCAATGGATCGTCATCGGCATCGACTAAATTAGTCTGTTCGTTATCAAAACCACGAACGTAAGTTAGACCGATTTTTAGAGGTTCAAAAGGTGTTAGCTCAATTTGACCCATAGCAGAAAAGCTACCGTTGAATAGACCATTTTCTGCAGTAGCATTGGCAGCATTAGGGGCAATGTAACCACCAGAAAGAGCCAAAAAGTCAGTTAGAGTCAACTT
>CAYXWE010000255.1:0-4862 GCA_964468145.1 uncultured Pleurocapsa sp. | reverse complement strand
CCTGTAAAACTACTAACAAATGTCAAACGTATTTTGTCAGTAAAAGTAATTTCCGAATCCAAATCGGGATTTTCTTCTAATCCTAAAGCCTGCTCGTCACCAAAGGCATTTGCTAGAGTAAAAGCAACCTCCCCAACTAATTTGGTGGTAGTAGAAAAAGAACTATCCTCTAATACGGCTGTCCTACTTTCTATTTCGTCGATTCTGCCTCCCAAAGTTGCCAATTCTGCTTCAAATTCTTGACCTAATCTTTGGACAGTCTCTAAATCTTCATCCGAAGCAGTACTACCAGAAGCTATTAGACGTTCAATTTGATTTAAGCAAGAATTCAAACCAGCAGCAAATTCGTAACGGCTAAGGGGCTGATTGCCACGATAAGTTTGATTGGGAAAACCAGAAATACAACCATAGCGGTCTACAAGAGAGCGTAGTGCTTCATAAGCCCAATCTGTAGGGGCGACATCTCTTAATTGGTTGACGTTAGTTACTTGTCCCATGGCGTCTGGAACAGGAGTCAAGTTGTCATCGGTCGAATCGGTAAAGTTAGCGTAGTTACCGATCGCATCTGGATCGGATAGGTCTATTTCTTGAGCAGAAACACCCGTTCCTCCCAAAAATATTCCAGCAGAAACAGTCGCGATTGTCCCCAACAAAAAGGGATGCTTGATTTCAAACGTCATAATTTTCTCTCACACCTTCAAATAAATCATGCCGACAAGTAATTATATTACTGCGACTGCTTCATTTTTCAATGTCAGGAAATATTTTTTTGTAAGAATAAATACGGAATTTTTTTTATTAATGCAATCGGAGAATTAAATTGATGCTAATTGTGCAATTATCCTGACACAGAAGAAAATAAATCGGCTACAAAATAGACATAGTGGTGGAATCGATATTTTCTCCGTGGGGCGATCGCCAGACCTTGCCATCCAAAGCCATTTGTTCGATTGTACTAGCCAAACGTAAAGCTTTTAAAGCCTGTTCTCCACCCACAGAAGGACGTTCGCCACCACGAATACAACTAACAAAATGTTCTATTTCCGCGTAAATGGGTTCAACATTACTGGTATATACTTTCTCAGTAATGCCATCTTGTTTGTAATGAGAGGGTGGTTTGGCTGCGGACTTATCTTGCTGATGGCGATGGATTAGAATGTCGTTTTTCAAAAAATCAGTTTCAATTAACGAATCTTGGCAGTGGGCAGCCAGACATCTAATTTTGCGATGGGTGACTTTAGAAGCAGTTAGAGTAGCTACCACACCATTGGCAAAACCCAAATTTGCCGTAACATAATCTAAGTTTTGGGAATTTGCCGATACGCTACCGCTAGAGGTTAATTTGACTACGGTCGAAGCGGATAATTCTAATAATAAATCGATATCGTGAATCATCAGATCCAAAACTACTGAAACATCGTTAGCGCGATCGCTATAGGGACTCAAGCGACGAGCTTCTAATGCTAATATTTTTTCACCCCGAATCACCTTGGTTAGTTCTCTAAAGGCGGGATTAAATCTTTCGATGTGACCTACCTGCAAGATACATCCCGTTTCTGCTGCTAAGTTTACTAAAAATTCTGCTTCTGCTATGGATGCTGCAATGGGCTTTTCAATTAGGATATGGACTCCCGCCTGAAGACATTTCGTTCCTACCTGATGGTGCAATTTAGTTGGTACGGCGATACATACTGCATCCACATGAGCTAACAATTCTTCATAGTTTTCGTAAAAATGAGTCCGATACTGACTGGCAATTTCGATGCCTCTTGCTAAATTAGAGTCGCAAACTCCTACCAGTTCGATATCTTTGAGCAAGCTGAGGACACGAGCGTGATGCTGTCCCATATTACCTACGCCAATTACGCCCATTTTTAAGGGGTGGGACGAATTTTTGAGATTTTTTTGTGATTGTCCGTGTAAATTAGATTGCACTTTGCCCTGTCGAATCCTCCACCATATAAATTGAAATGCCCGCCCGAATTCCTGGGTCAGGCAATCGCGTCGCTGCTTAATATTTGCCGATTTGCTCGAATCATCCAGATACTATCACAGAGATCTTGTTTGTTAGTGAGTTAGCAACTTGCTAACTACGCCTCGATTATGAACTATTGTAATGCCGTGTATCTTAATATATCTTTATTTTTCCTGAGATGATTGCGATCTAGACCCAAAAATTTATTGATGGAGTTTTCTGGGTCTAGATCGAGTTATTAGTGATGGCAAATCAAGAGGTTCGATGTTAGTCTTGCCGTGAAAATTAATGTTCTAACTAAAATTTTCTCCTAAATTTTTTATTATTTTGTAAGGCAGTGTGTGAGATGAAAATATCTAAATTTCCAAAGTGCAGTCTAATTTTATGGGGACTAACTTGCAGTGCGATCGCCATAGGCGCGACACCAACGATAGCTGGGGAAACAGAAACTAACAAAATAGCATCTTTACCAACATCAGATCGAACTTCCACTAAAGCGAGCGATCTACTACCGCCCGCAATTGGATTGCCACAGTATTTTAAAGATATTGAAACTAGAACTTATCAACTCGGACAATTAGACTTGGAACAGTTCTGTCAAAATTTCCCCTACAATTCTAAGTGCAGAGATGGGTCTGGTACTATACCAGGCTCATCCACCGAAACAGATTCAATTCCCGTCCCAGTCCCCCCTGCTTCGCGATCGAGAGATTTGGAGTCTCGTCGTACCAAGCAAAAAAGCGGCTGGGCGATCGTTCCTGAAATTAGTACTTTGGGACTAGGGGGTCACGTAGTTAGAAGGGTTATTCCTCAAATTAATGCCAGAGTTGGGATTAATGCTTTTAGCTTAAACTTAGATGGTGCTATTGATACTGATGTCGATTACGAAGCAGATTTAAACTTGTTTAATGTTTCTACTCTGGCAGATATTCATCCTTTTAGAAACTCTGGTTTTAGAATTAGCACGGGTTTAGTTTTTGGCGATAATAATTTTGAAGGTTCGGGAGATCTTTCAGACTTAGTAATCGAAGAGTTGGAAGAAGAAGCTGAACTAAGAGACGAAGACATCGAAGCATTGGAAAATATTGATGGTTTAGCCACCGTAAGTGCAGAAGTCGATATTACTAATAGCATTTCTCCCTATATAGGAATTGGTGGCGGAAACGCGGTAGGTAGAGGGAAAGGCTTTGGCTTTTGGTGGAATTTGGGAGTAATTTTGAGTGGCGCGCCACAGATAGAACTCGATGCACAGATTGCTGACAATCAAGTTCAGGATGAATTGGACGATCGAACTGCTGCTACTGTTGAGGAAGTGCTACTGGAAACTAGAGAAGCGACAGATGAGGTAGTAGAAGAACAAGAAGATGAAATTCAAGATGTATTAGACTTTGTTAATATTTATCCTGTTTTATCGTTGGGAATTTCTTATCAATTTTGATATACATTTGATATGAATGAGCTTCGCAAATAGAATATTAGTTCTTAGTTCTTAGCGAAGCTTATTCGTTATTCTGTTACAAAATTTTGCAACCTTGGTAATGCGGATTGCTATTGCCTTAACTTGATAGTTATTACCTATTTGCAATAATAAATTTTCTTTTACATGACTGTTTCTCCCCACAAAAAGGCGAAGGCATTAAAACCAGGTAGCCGTCGCCCCGCTAAAGAGCTTTGTAGTGAATGTGGACTCTGCGATACTTACTACGTTCACTATGTTAAACAAGCCTGTGCTTTTCTCAATCAACAAATTGCGGAATTAGAAACGGTAGCCCACGGTCGCAGTCGGGACTTGGATAATGAAGATGATTGGTATTTTGGTGTCAGTCAAGAGATGATGGCTGCCCGCAAACAACAACCCATCGAAGGGGCGCAGTGGACGGGCATTGTTAGCACGATCGCCTGTCAAATGCTAGAACAAAAACTGGTAGAAGGGGTAATCTGCGTTCAAAATACTCCTGAAGATCGTTTTCAACCTATGCCTGTAATTGCCACTACTCCTGAAGAGGTATTGGCAGCTAAGGTAAACAAGCCTACTCTTTCTCCCAACCTCAACGTACTCGAACAGATCGAACAGTCGGGAATGAAACGTCTGTTGGTAATTGGCGTAGGTTGTCAAATTCAAGCCTTGAGAGCAGTAGAAAAAGAATTAGGCTTGGAGAAGCTCTATGTTTTGGGAACGCCCTGCGTTGATAATGTCAGCCGTGCGGGGCTACAAAAGTTTTTGGATACTACCAGCCGATCTCCCGATACTGTGGTGCATTATGAATTTATGCAGGATTTTCGGATTCATTTTAAACATGAAGATGGCTCGATTGAAAAAGTACCTTTCTTTGGTCTTAAAACTAATCAACTAAAGGATGTCTTTGCTCCCTCTTGTATGAGCTGCTTTGATTATGTTAATTCCCTAGCAGATTTGGTAGTGGGCTATATGGGCGCACCATTTGGGTGGCAATGGATTGTGGTACGCAATGGCACAGGTAAAGAAATGCTCGACTTGGTACGAAATCAATTAGATACTCAACCCGTAATGTCTCAAGGCGATCGCTCTAAGGCGGTGCAGCAGAGTATTCCTGCCTACGATAAGGGCGTTACCTTACCAATGTGGGCTGCCAAAATGATGGGGGTAGTAATCGAACGCATTGGGCCTAAAGGGTTGGAGTATGCCCGTTTTTCGATTGATTCCCACTTTACCCGCAACTATCTTCATCTCCAACGCAACTATCCTGAAAAAGTGGCATCTCATGTCCCTGAGTATGCTAAGAAGATTGTGGGTCAGTATAAGTTGCCTGAATAGCAGGGGAGCAGGGGAGATTTTTGAGTCTTTTTTTTTATCTTCTCTAATCTTCTCTAATCCCTAATTCTCAACAGCGATCGCCACAAATTCAAT
>CAYXWE010000254.1:0-6081 GCA_964468145.1 uncultured Pleurocapsa sp. | reverse complement strand
AAAGCAAAAAAAAATTTATATTTTATAGCTTTGTATTAACCAATTTTTTAAAAAATATGGAGTAGAGAAAAGGCAGTAGCCAAAAAGGACTTCCCCTTTTTACTATTTGCCTTTAATCCTTATCAAGTTATACAGTCTTGTCGTCTCCGATGGAACTTTTTTGGCATTAGGATTTACATATCTTTAACTACTCAAGATTATTGTCCCAATCCCAAAAACTACCATTGTCTTTAGTTTAGTTGTAAAGTCTTAGGCTGATCGAACATATGTACTGTATCAACAAAACGTGCCGTTTTAGATTGAGAGGAAATAACTAGACTTTCAGTTCTAGCTCCACCTTTAAAGAAACGCACGCCATTCATCAAAGTGCCAGGAGTGATACCACAAGCAGCAAAAAGAACAGTTTCACCTCTAGCCAACTCTTCTGCGTTATAAACTTTATCGGGGTCTTTAATGCCCATGCTAGCTAGTCTTTCTAGGTTGCTTTCTTTGCTTTCGCCAATCAAACCAGTTTTAACAATAGCAGGATCGTAGATTAGCTGTCCTTGGAAATGTCCGCCCAAACAACGCATTGCTGCAGCAGAGATAACACCTTCAGGAGCAGCACCAATACCCATCAGACCATGAATGTTAGAACCAGAAAAAGCACAAGAAATAGCAGCAGATACGTCACCATCAGCAATTAACCTTACTCTGGCTCCTGCATCGCGGATTTCTTTAATCAAATCGCCGTGACGCGAACGATCCATGACTACAATCACTAATTCTTCAATAGAGCGATTGAGACAGTCTGCCAGAATACGGAGGTTTTCAGTTGCAGATTTGTTAATGTCTACGTGACCTCTAGCTGCTGCGGGTGCTGCCAACTTCTTCATGTAGAAGTCAGGAGCAGCAAACAGACCGCCCTTTTCCGAGATTGCCAAAACTGCCATCGAACCATTTTGACCGTAAGCGACTAGATTTGTTCCCTCGCAAGGATCGACCGCAATATCGATTTCGATTAATTCGTCTGGATTACAATAGTTTTTGGCATCGGGACGAGTACAGATACCAACTTCTTCTCCGATATATAGCATGGGGGCATCATCGCGTTCTCCTTCCCCGATTACGATACGACCGCGCATATTGATTTTGTTCATGCGTTCGCGCATTGCTTCTACTGCTACTTCATCAGCAGTATCTTTTTCACCTTTACCCATCCATTTGGCGGATGCGATCGCAGCTTGTTCTACTACTTCAATGATTTCTAAACCGAGGGTTGTTTCCAGCAAGGTTTTCCTCCCTAATTGCTCGTTGTTAAATTTTCTTCCAAGCGATACTCATTCCCAAAAAAAAGCCTACCTGCAAAGGTATCTATCCGATCTCTATTAAAATTTGAATAAGCTCTGACCTATTGTCCAGGGTTTATTGAAATGTTATGTGACTTTTTTATAATTTAAAGTTATGTCAGAAACGGAGATGACTTTTGGAACAAAATGAGTATTTCGCTACCAATTAGGATTTTATTATATTTTGGGGCAACTTCTGCTTGTGTTTTTGAGCATTTTAGATAACCTATTGAGATCTACCTACATTAAGCTTTTAGCAATAGTTATCAAGAATTATATAAATCTAGCCAGCATTGAGATCGATTAGCACTAGTACTTCGTATAATTCTCATATCTAGATTAATTAGCATATTTTGAAGATTCAAAATCATCGACCTCAGCGATCGGGGGTAATTGTAGATTCGGTAATTGACAGCTCAATTTTGGAAAATACCCATTACTTTTTCGAGCCTGAGTATTGGATTTAGATTTTTTAGCTCAAAGGGGAAGAAGCGATCGCATTCTGTGCGGTAGCACGAATCTCTGGATAATGGGGGCGGTGAAAAGCCTGGGAAGACCCCAGGGTAATGCCAGGAATAGAGGTGTATTCTGCACCTCTGACTCAAAGAACGATAAACTAAAGTAATAAGAAACTGAAACTATAGTGAAAGATAGAGTCTACCAGGACATCGGAGCTAAAGAGACTTTAACAGAATGGTCACACATTGATTGGATGACCGTAATGAAAAAAGTTAAGAACCTGAGATAGAGAATTTATCGTGCGACACAAGAAAAATAAATAGATAACTAGACGTATCCCGATCGAACTTTGTACGGCTATAGTATGATTTCGTACAATCTCTACTTTCGCGATGTATTTAGCGAACGATAATATCTATATATATTCTCAGTACATCAATGAACTAGGAGAAAAAATGCAAACAGAATCCAGCTCTGATAAACGTAAATTACTTTCCGCTGTAGCTCATGGTTCGGTTTTTATCAGTGCTTTAGTTATTTCTATTGGTATTCCCGTTGGCATATTGTTGGTTTCTGAAGATACAGCGATCAAAGAAAACGCCAAAGAAGCAATCAACTTTCACATCAACGTTTGGCTTGTTGGAGGAATTATTGGTGTCTTGTCTTTTGTTACTTTTGGTTTAGCTGGCTTTATCCTTGCCCCCATCTGGCTTTTGGTTCATTGGGGTTTGTCGATTTGGGCAGTTACTCAATGTCTACAAACCCCAGATAAAGCTTTTCAATATCCCTTCATGTTGCGATTGGTCTAAAAAAACTACATAGTAAACATAAACCAAGTAGCGACAACAAAAGCAATATAAGCAAAAGCGACAATAGTATATGCTGCGGTGTTAGTAATCATGGTAAATTTTATTTGACTAGATTTCAGCCAATGATGCTAACACCTATTTTTACGATTGAGGGTATAACCCCATACATTATCTTTATTTTTGTTTAATACTTTCTAATCCGACACACAATTACAATTCTCTAACATCGCTCACTTGCCCTTTAACTGCTGCTGCAACTACCATAGCAGGACTCATGAGCAAAGTTCTACCAGTAGACGAACCCTGACGACCTTTGAAATTGCGGTTAGAAGAAGAAGCACTTATTTGATCTCCTTGTAATTTGTCGGGGTTCATTGCCAAGCACATCGAACATCCAGGCTCGCGCCATTCAAATCCTGCTTCTTCAAAGATTTTATTTAATCCTTCTGCTTCGGCTTCTTCTTTTACCCTCTCTGAACCAGGAACAACAAAAGCTTTTACTCCCGAGGCTACATGATGACCTTTTGCTGCTAAGGCAGCTTCGCGGAGGTCGCTAATTCTACCATTAGTGCAGCTACCAATAAAACAAACGTCAATTTTTGTTCCTTTGATGGGTTGACCAGGGTTTAACTGCATATACTGATATGCCTCTTGAGCGATCGCGCGATCGCCTGTAGATAATTCATCAGCTACGGGAATAGTTTCGCTAATACCCAATCCCTGAGCAGGAGTAATACCCCAAGTTACTGTAGGTTCAATTTCTGCTGCGTCAAAAGTTACTACATCGTCGTATTCTGCATCTTCGTTACTACGAAGACTTTGCCACCAAGACACTGCTTTATCCCAAGCTTCTCCTTTAGGGGCAAAATCTCGGTCTTTAAGATAGGCAAAAGTAGTTTCATCGGGATTTACATAACCACAACGCGCCCCACCTTCAATAGACATATTGCAGACAGTCATTCTTTCTTCCATACTCATGGCTTCAAAAGTAGTCCCTGCAAATTCATAGGCATAACCAACGCCACCTTTTACGCCTAGTTTGCGAATAATATGGAGAATCACATCCTTGGCAAATACACCGTGAGGCAACTTGCCGTTAATTTCAATTTTACGTACTTTCAATTTCGCCAAAGCAAGAGTCTGAGAGGCTAATACATCTCTTACCTGAGATGTACCAATCCCAAAAGCGATCGCGCCAAATGCTCCATGAGTAGAAGTGTGAGAATCACCACAGGCGATGGTCATTCCTGGCTGAGTCAAACCCTGTTCGGGGGCAATAACATGAACTATACCTTGATTTCCCGAACCAACGTTATAAAAACGAATACCATAATCTTTGGTATTTTGTTCCAAAGCTTGCATCATCTCTTCTGCCAAAACATCAGCAAAAGGACGAGCCTGATTTTCTGTAGGAACAATATGATCTACCGTAGCCACGGTGCGATCGGGAAATAATACTTTTAAATTTCTTTCTCGCAGCATCGCAAAGGCTTGAGGACTGGTTACTTCATGAATTAGATGTAAACCAATAAATAGTTGAGTTTGACCAGAAGGTAATGTTCCTACTGTATGCAAATCCCAAACTTTGTCGAATAATGTTCCCTTACTCATATAACCGATTGCTGACCAATAGCTGTCTTACAAAGTATCCGTCGTATATTTTAACGTCAGTTTGGGTCAAGATACTGATATTAATCGAGGAAGTTTACAGATCGACTCAATCAACTTGTAACTTTAACCATAAAGTGAGAGTAAACGAATCATCAAAAGGAACAGTCTAAACTCTAAAAGTTAGTAAATTTTTTCATGCTGTTTATGTAGCTCGCTCTTTTGTGCCGAGAAAAACAAAGGAGTTTATTCAACGGCTGTCCAAGGATATAAATGCCAATATCTAAATCTAAATACTTTTAAGTCAATGTGGCACGATTTCACACCTATTACAGCTTAACCCCGTAATTGTTTTCTCAAGCTACAGTGCCTACTAACTCGCAACTTTAATGTTCTTTTTCTTAGCTTCTCTACGTCTTGGTACTTCATAGCTAAAAAAATCATAAGCAAGTTTCGTATTCGGAAAAATTGCTCTAGCTTCTTGTTTGAGATCTTCTAATTGAATCGGATTGCCAAAAGCATAACGAGGGCTAAAATGAGTCATAATTAATTTTTTAACTCCAGCCAATAAAGCTACTTGAGCAGCCATAGTACTTGTAGAGTGCATTTTTTCAAATGCCATATCTGCATCTGTATGAGCAAAGGTAGCTTCGTGAATCAAAACATCAGCATCTTGAGCTAGTTCCACTGCAGAATCACAGAACACAGTATCGGTACAGTAAACTACTTTTCTGCCGATTTCTGGTTCGCCACAAAGATCTTTACCATTAATTTTGCGTCCGTCTTCTAAGGTAACGACTTGTCCTTGTTTTAGTTTGCCATAAATAGGTCCTGGAGGAATACCCAAAGCTTTGGCTTTTTCTAAATTGAACATCCCAGGACGATTTTTTTCCTCAATGCGATAACCGTGAGCTGGTATACGATGTTTGAGTAACTGACAGCTTACCCTAAATTCATCATCTTCATAGAGTAAACCAGGTTCAATCGTATGAATTTTTAAACGCGAACCAAAATTCATATAGGAGTATTTAGCAGCAGCTAATAAATATTCTTTTAAACCTTTGGGACCATAAATATCGATTGGTTGCCCAGTACCAGCCAAACCACAGCTAGCAATCAAACCGATCAAACCAAAGGTATGATCGCCGTGCATATGAGTCACAAAAATACGTCGTATTTGAGAACTTTTAATGTCGCTTTTTTGTAGTTGATGTTGCGTTCCTTCTCCACAATCAAACAACCATACCTCTGCACGCTGAGGTAATCGTAGAGCCACGCTGGATACATTCCGCGATCGCGTGGGAACACCAGAACTTGTACCTAAAAAAGTTATTTCCACAAGAATTTATCGATTTCTTAACAATGAAAGAGCCTTAAGCTATAGGCTTTAGACTTTTTATAATATCTGAGATAAAAACTTTTTGCTCCTCTCTTCTATAGGATTACTAAAAAACTCTTGGGGTTTAGCAACTTCAACGATCGCACCTTCATCCATAAAGACAATGCGATCGCTTACTTCTTGGGCAAAACCTACTTCATGGGTGACACACACCATTGTCATGCCATCTTCTGCTAAACTGCGCATCGTATCCAATACTTCTCGTACCATTTCAGGATCTAGGGCGGAAGTGGGTTCGTCAAATAACATGACTTTGGGCTGCATGGCTAAAGCCCTGGCAATCGCCACTCTTTGCTGTTGTCCTCCTGATAGCTGTCCTGGATATTTATGCGCCTGTTCTAAAATACCTACCTTTTCTAATAGTTGTAGGGCGATTTGTTCTGCTTGGGCTTTAGAGTTGCGCCGCACCCACATAGGAGCGAGGGTAATGTTTTTGAGAACAGTTAGGTGGGGAAACAAATTAAACTGCTGAAACACC
>CAYXWE010000253.1:0-6112 GCA_964468145.1 uncultured Pleurocapsa sp. | reverse complement strand
GCCAATAGAATTCCCAATCAAAAAAGCGGGGCTACCCACCACCGCTCGACAAAAGGCAGCAAGCTGCTGTCCCCAAGTTTCAAAAGTATAGGTAATTTCTGTATTGGGCTGGGGTTTATCCGATCCGCCAAAACCAATTAAATCGATCGCATAACAACGACAAGATTCCCCCAGCACGGGTAAATTCTTTCTCCAATGTCCCCAAGATGCACCAAAGCCATGAACTAAAACTACTGCTGTGCCAGTTTCTCCTGTTTGCTGGTAAGTAATATTATGTCCGCGCCAATTCCAGGTTTTAGGAGTTTGCTTTGCGATCGCCGTTGTCATAATTCTCGCTTGCTAAATAATTATTTTAAGTTTTGTATCTTTAATTATTTAATTCTAGTGCGGAAAGAAACAATCAGTAGCAATATCATTGTCAATTACTCCCAGACAGCTATAAAACTACCGCTCTTTTGAGCAATAATCTGCATTTCGAGCGGGCAATCATCGACTGGGATGGGAGTATCCAATTTAGAAACTAAAAGTAGTGCGCAAAGTAACTATCACTAAATCATCGTTATCTTCATTGTTATCGGGTTGATTGATATAGATTACCCCTGGAGTAATGCCAATATTGTCATTTAGTTGATATTGATAAAAAGCTTCTGCGTGTAGAGACATCTCTGCATCTTCATCGAAACCATCAACATCAATACTAGATTTAGCTACCCAAGGCTGCATCCCGACAACGATACCCCCCAGATTTCCTTCTTTACCTAAATCGGGAAAGGCTAATGTTCCCGCCCAATTCCAAATATCTTGTGTCCCACGGGGTATAGTTTGTCCCTCAGCGGTAAAGCTAGAAAGAGTAGTTACCTTGCTCAAACCACCCCAACCACCAATGACAATGCGATCGCTCAAAGCGAAAGAGAACTGTGCGCCATAGGAATCACTAACCGTAGGTACTCCCCCCTCAAACACCCCAGGATCTAGAGGATCGGCATCTTCTACTGCAGTTAATGATTTAATATTCGAGAGATCGCTACCTACTCCCGTATCGCTTTGATCTAAACCGTGTACGTAAGTTAGGGCAACCTTGAGTTTTTCAAATGGAGTAATGGTAAGCTGTCCCAAGGCACTATAAGATCCATCAAATAAACCAGCCTCTTCACTAGGATCGCTGGCTTCTCCTGCAAGATAACCCGCGCTGAACTCTAATTTTTCACCAAAGCTATGACTCAAACCAATACCCGTTTCTCCTGGTGGTAAATAAAGAGGACTACGAGTACCAAAAGCAGAAAGCGCGCCCGCACCACCATCACCATCTAAGACGCTGACTGTATCGGCAATATCGTCGGCAGCCATACCGATCGCACCAATCGATACATTAGTATTTTCTCCCAGAGAGCGATTGTAAATTAGAACTTCTAAACCCAGATTACTATCGGCTGGTTCGGCAAAAGCTAATTCTCCTTGAAATGTACCTGTTCGATCGGCAAATTCAGGGAAATTACCTGTAGATAGCCGAGTAAATAATAAATCTTCTCCCGTAAAGCTAGTTTCTAGCTCCAAGCGAGTACGATAACCAAATACAGCCTCGCTATCGATATCGTCATCCGTAGCATCTATTCCATCATCATTTGAACCTGCAACTAGATCGGAGATACCAAGAATAGCTTCTCCTGCTAGCTTAGTAGTCGTAGAAAACTGACTATCTTCTAATACTGCAGTTCTAGTTTCAATTTCGTCTACTCTGCCACCAATACTAATTAATTCCCCTTCAAATTCCTGACTCAGACGAGTAATAGTATCCAAGTCTTCTTGTCCTACTTGACCTTGAGAAGCAATCAAACGTTCGATTTGATTCAAACAAGAGTTTAACCCCGCAGCAAATTCATAGCGAGATAGAGGTTGATTACCACGGTAAGTTTGGTTGGGAAAACCTGAAATGCAACCATAGCGATCTACTAAGCTACGCAGTGCTTCATAAGCCCAGTCTGTAGGAGATACATCTCTTAACTGGTTGACGTTTGTTACTTGAGATAAATTACTATTATTGCCTTCTTGAGAATACTGTTCGACTTGCTCAATAATTTCAGTCTGAGCCTGTACAGAATTGCTATAAATTCCTGTTAATAAACTCGCTAGAAGAATAGTCGTAGTTTTGCTTAATACTTTTAACATCCTCAAAATTCTCACACACAATGTTTAATCTAAACTATTTTGAAAAAACTATCTTGAAATAGGAAATAGATCTGGGCGTGCGATCGCTCGTACGCCCCGAAGGCTAATCGCACGCCCTAGTTAATATACCAATATTTAAAATTTAAAGTTCTCCCCACTCTTCAGGAAGCATATTTGCTACTACTTCAAAGCCTCCATTACCATCGGGCTTAACTATATAAGCAATACCTTGAGGATCGGGATAGATACCTGCTGCAGATTCAAAAATATCATCGTGTCCGACAATAACATTGTTCATTCCTGCTTCGGGCATAGCTGTTAGTAGAGGGGTAACATTAGCTTTCATTTCTTCTACCTGAGCATCGGTATATTCTTCAAAAGGAAGAAAGTTTAGTGCGGGATCTTTTTCGTATTCCCCAAACGCTAGTGCAGCAGTCGCCCAAGCACGACAATATTCACTAGAAGTAATTGTTCCTACAGGAATCTCTGAAGTTCTAAAACCTTCGCCGATTGTTAAAGCTTGTTGCAAACCTTCTTCACTTAAGACTCGTTGAGTAGAACAGTTATTAACATCTGCTGTTACTTGATCTGCATAATCTTTTTCTGTTTGAGCGTGTCTGAAATAAATTACATAACCCCCATTCTGCAACTCGCTCAAGAGTTCGCCACCAGTCATTTGATCTTGAAAGTCAGCATTTGCTTGTTCGCCTGGACTAAGTTCGGCACCGCCTTCACCGCCTTCGCCACCTTCGCCGCCTTCGCCACCTTCACCGCCTTCGCCACCTTCACCGCCTTCACCGCCTTCACCGCCTTCGCCACCTTCACCGCCTTCACCGCCTTCAGCGATTAATGCGGTGGATACTTCTTGCTCAATTTCTTCTGCAGCTACTTCATAATCATTAGCATTCACTATTGCATTGCTAGATAAACCAATGCTTGTAGCTAGACCTAGAGCTATAAATAATTCTATGGATTTCATGTTGATAATAGTTTCTATTAATACTGAGACTTCTGAGAATACAGTTAATAAAAACCCTTGTCAATTATTGACAATAAGTATCAACTATGTATGACTAGATCCGTAATATTACGTAGAACTTTAGCCATTCGACAAAAATATTATTATGTAGCTCCTAAAGTACCTTGAGAGTGGGCAATATAGGTATATTTGTCGGTCATTTGTTCGCCAACTATTGCCCACCGAAAAAGAGTGATTATTAAAAAAAGATTACGGATCAAAAATCAGCACTCAAAGGTGTTCTGGGGAAAGGAATTACATCCCGAATATTAGTCATTCCCGTCATAAACTGTACTAACCTTTCAAAGCCCAAACCAAAACCAGCATGGGGAACAGTACCATAACGACGCAGATCTAAATACCACCAAATATCATCCGCTTCAATGTTCATCTCTTTGATGCGTTTTTCTAAAACGTCTAGCCTTTCTTCTCGCTGCGATCCGCCGATGATTTCCCCGATACCAGGAGCTAGAACATCCATCGCCGAAACGGTTTTTTCTCCTTCATCCAACCGCATATAAAAAGCTTTAATATCTTTGGGGTAGTTAGTCACAATTACGGGTTTTTTAAACAAATCTTCAGCTAGATAGCGTTCGTGTTCCGACTGCATATCGATACCCCACTCTACTGGGAACTCAAATTTTTTATCGGCTTTTTCTAATAGAGAGATCGCTTCGGTGTAGGTGACTCGTTCAAATTCATTATTAATAATATTGTCTGCATTTGCCAATACTGACCTATCTACCCACTTATTAAAAAACTCGATGTCATCGGGACATTTATCCATCACATACTTAAAGACATATTTCAGAAATTCTTCAGCCAGATTTTGGTCGCCCTCCAAATCGCAAAAAGCCATTTCAGGTTCAACCATCCAAAACTCAGCTAAGTGACGAGAAGTATTAGAATTTTCGGCACGAAAAGTAGGGCCAAAAGTATAAACATTCCGAAAAGCCATTGCCATCACTTCCGCCTGTAGTTGCCCGCTTACTGTCAAATAAGCTGGTTTACCAAAAAAATCTTGACTATAATCTACTTCCCCTTGTTCGTTTTTGGGTAAATTATTCAGGTCAAAATTAGTAACGGTAAATAATTCTCCCGCCCCCTCACAGTCACTGGCGGTAATAATCGGGCTGTGTATCCACAAAAAGTCTTTCTCCTGAAAAAACTGAAGAATTGCGCTTGCACAGGCATTTCTTACCCGAAATACCGCACCTAAAGTATTAGTACGCGATCGCAAATGACTAATAGTGCGTAAAAATTCAAAAGAATGGCGTTTTTTTTGTAGGGGATAGGTTTCAGCATCCGCAGTACCATAAACAATCACCGATTCTCCCTTCATTTCAATTTTCTGTCCTTTACCTGGAGAATCTACCAATTCTCCAGCGATCTCTACCGAAGCACCAGTACCAAGTTGCTTTAAAATATTTTCGTAATCTGGCAAGTCAGCATCGAGAACAGCCTGCAAACCTGCCAAAGAAGAACCATCATTGACTTCTACAAAAGAAAACTTCTTCAATTCTCTTTTAGTACGCACCCAGCCTTTAATTGTGACTGATTCTCCCGCTCGACCATTTTTTAAAACGTCTGCAACTCGTCTAGTTACCATATAGCCTCTAATTCATGCTTATTACCCCAGTTATTTTATCGAATTTGACACTAATAAAACCTTTACATAAATGGAGCTAATCGCTTTTTATGTATGCACTGTTTTTGTCTTCGATCGGTATGGCGATCGATAAACTCCCACTGTTGAGGGGTAATTTTTCTTCCTCCCCAAATTACTTGAGGCATGGTAGATGTGTAGCAAAAAGTTATCGAGAATCGTTCGTAATCTGTAGGGGGTTGAGCGCGATGAAAAACACTACTGGTATCGGTAATTATTGCCGAACCAGCCTTACCCAAACAAGCAATCCAATCTGACTTATGTACGGCTGTTGCCATTTCTTCATCAGAGATATAGCCCAAGTTATAATAATTCAATTTTTTGATGGCTTCTAAGGTTTTTTTTCGCTCAATATAGTTATATGGTCCTCCTTCTGCTACAACATCATTCAAATAAATAATTATTTTGATAATGCGACGATCTTCCCAATCTATATGCCATTTTCTCACACCAGAATATTGACCGTCTGCAAGACTTTTTCGCATAGCATGACCCTGATGCAAAATGGGCAAGCCAATATAGTTTTCAACTATATTTAACAATTTTGGTTCTAATGCCCACAGCAATATTTCAGTAAACTCTCTGAGATCTTCTGGGCTAGAACCTACTTCACATTCATTACTGGCAACTGGATTAGTAGTAGATTTTTTGAGTTTTTCTGCCAAAAAAGAAGCAGTATCCATCATTTTACTTGTAGAAGCAAATCCTAATTCTTCAATAGGAATTACACAAGTACCTCTTTGTTGTAGTGTAGTTACAATCCATCTTCCTAAATCGTCTAATTCTGGTAATAATTTGGCATGAGCTTCTAGTGATTCTCGATATACTAAATTATCAAATGCTTGAAGGGGAGGAATTTTATAAATCTCGCGCTTCAAGCGATGAGGGAAATTTTTAACTTTCTTAGTAATACAAGAAAAATTATTAGCAGACAATTTCATTGGAGTATATAAAAGTATTTTATAAGTCAACAATACGAATGAAAAAAATAGACAAAATTTTTATTAATTAAACTCAAATTAATTATCTATTAGGATTGTTACCAGGATGTATGTATGGTGTTCGCTTATAACAATCAAGATATCAAATGCATATATCTTTTTAAGCGGTATCCAACCCTCTTCATCAAAGCTTTGCAAATATATCCGTCAAGTAGATACAAAAAATATACAATTTCGATCGATTAATCTATAGTTTACTAATGCTTTATATTACAAACCAAAATTAAGGTTTATACCTTAGTAAAAATTGTTGACTTACTT
>CAYXWE010000252.1:0-6128 GCA_964468145.1 uncultured Pleurocapsa sp. | reverse complement strand
ATTCATCGGCTAAAGGACAAATTTCTAAAGCAATTAAAGCGTCTAGGGTTTGATTTTGTGTAAAGTAGAGCGCGCCAATTGCACCAACTTCTTCTTTGGCTGATGCTACTAAATAGATATCTACTGGAGGATTGGTAATTCTCGATGCCAAAGATAATAAAATTGCCACAGAAGCTTTATTGTCTAGAGTATAGCTAGCAATATAGTCTTTAATCCGAAACGGCTGTTTGCGATGTTTCCCGATAATTACTTTTGTACCAGGTCGTACCCCAAAACTATCTAATTCTTCTAAACTACATTTGGTTTCTACCCATGCATCCTCCCAACCCAAAGGTGTATCTAGTTGTTGGGCTTTTTGAGGAGATTCGTGGGATACATGGCGCGAGCCAAAAGAGAGAATACCACTAATAACATTGCGATCGCCAAGAATATCTACTACCCCCTCTCCATATACCCAAGGAAACGAGCCACCAAGACGACGCACCTGCAAGCAACCATCTGGATCGATAGATTTGACCACCATGCCAATTTCATCTTTGTGAGCGGTAATCGCAATTGCTCTAGTCGAATCTTCACCTGGAATTTTAGCAATGATATTTCCCGCCCGATCCTGCCAATTTTCTATTTTTAAAGATGTTAACTCTTTCAATAAAGCGCGATCGATTTCGGTTTCTACTCCACTGGGAGAATGATATAAGACTAATTCTTGAATTTTATTAAACAAGCGGTCATACTCTGTGGCTATTTTAAGGCGATCTTTGGCTGCCATAATCTATTGTGCATTCTATTTTTAATGCACCTGAATATACCATCAAAAAGTAGAATAGCTATTTGTATTCTTATAAATTACAATATAGTTTCACAACAATAACTATCCCACAATTGCTATTTTTATGAATATCGCAGTTTTTAATTTAAAGTTGACTAGTAAGTCTAATTTAACCATTTCAACAGTATTTTGGATGTTAACGTTGTTGGTAAATTCAGCCCAAGCTCAAGATTTAAACTTAGTATTTCCCAACCAATCCAGTCAATTTTTCAATCAAAAAAATCGACAACTAGAAAAACAAATAAATATACTCAACTCAGATTTAGAGCCAGTAAAAATTAAATTACCTGAAAACTATAATCTGCCCCAAAATTTTGACCAAACTATTCCTTCGCCCAAATCTCAAACATTAGAGACTGCTCCAAATTCAATTACTAGCAATCTTGAATCTCAATAAAATTAATTAATCTTCACTTATTTCGGCAGATTCTAACTTAATATTTTCAGTAATTTTCTCTAAAGTTTGCTCCGATACTATCGATTCTAATGTCTGAGATTCCACCAATTCTCTGGTTGTTTCTAGGGAATCAAATGGTAGTAATTTACTAGCCTCTTCTGCTGCCAAAGGGCGACCAAACCAATAACCTTGTACATACTGACAATTTAAAGCTTGCAATATATCTACTTGTTCTTGAGTTTCTACGCCTTCTGCTACTACTCGTAAATTAAAGCCTTGTCCCAATCGAATTATAGCCGTCGCGATCGCTAAATCTTGAGGACTATCAGTTAATTTTTGGACTAAAGAACGATCTATTTTTAATGTGTCTAAAGCAAAATATTTTAAATATTCTATACTCAAAAATCCTACAGTAAAATTATCTATTTTGGCTGCCATAATCTGTCGTACATTCTTTTTTTAATGCACCTGAATATATTATTATCAAGAGACAGACTAACAATTTGTAGTTAAGTCTGCCTCCACTATAGTCAGGTGAAATTATCTTTTCTCTCTCCTGTTATTGGCAATTTTTTTGGTTTGTTAGATCCTATCTCAGTAGATTATGACCCTGAAGAAAGGCAACAAAATCTTGCTTAAAAGAAAGAGAGCCTTCGAGGGAAAGGTGATGCTCGTCTATGTACATTTGCGTATCTCCAGAGTTTACCGAGCAGGTAGAATTGCTAGGAGGACAAAGAATGGGAAAGGCATTATATACATACACATTACTATTTTTTCGTTGCAACAAAGATAGTGTCTGGTTAAGATTTTCAATTTTATCGAGAACAGTTTTTCTCTCAATGGCAAACTTTTTCGAGCATTCTTCAGTGCTTTCGATTTTGAACCATTCTTCACGACACAACTCTGGAGTGTTCTCCGCAAAAACAGGAGTGGGTGCAATGATTAAAAGATTTAGGCTCTTTTGAGCCAGTCTGGATGCAAGTTTGTCAACTTCTTCTTTCCAAAGCGCAAGAGATCGATCGACATCGATTTGCTTCCAGTCTCGATCGTATCTAATTAGGTCATCCTGCATATAGCGTTTAACTAAAGTTCGATCTACAAAAATACGTGCCAAAAACGACGAACTTACTACTGTGTCTCCTGGACTTAGCAAAGGCAAAGAGCGATCGAGAAACTTGTTTGCTTCCTCATTTTGAGAAATCCACCTTTGTTTTGTATTATTTTTGTTGTTTGTATAACGAGCCGAAGGAAATACTTGTCCAAATTCCTGATATGCAATTCCAATACCTTTTTCTTTTCTCAAGAATCGAAAAATTGGTGCTACTGTTCCTACATGACTATCTCCTAAAACCACGAAAGAACTAGCATCTGTAAGACAAGGTTTGGAGAATAATTGATAGTTGTTGTTTTTTTCTGCTCGATCTTCTAGACAAACACTCTCTGTTATTAATTCGGATTCAGCTGAGGAAAAGTTTTTCGTACCAGCAAACAACAATTCATTATTTTTGGAGAATCCAAACAGAATTAATCCTGTAAAAATACTTACTACAATACCATAACCGATTGACTTCCAGCGAACAGACGACCATTGAGAACGACGAAGTGGAGTTTCGATGTAGCGATAAGAAATAACTGCAAGCAAAAACATCAGGCTAACTTGAAAGGGAATTGACCACCAGTGAATGCCAATTGTCCAACGACTTAAAGAAAGAACACTCCAGTGCCACAAATAGAGAGAATAGGAAATTAAACCAATAAAAACAATCTTGGGATGAGCAAAATATCTATAGGCATTAGTTTCTTCTTTCAGACAAGCAATCAAAATTCCTGTTAAAATCACAATTGCAATTGTTGCTTGAACGGCAAACTGCAGGGGGACAAAAAAAATTGCCATCATAGTCATGGTAATGACCAAAGGTGAGAAGTTATTGACCCAATTAGAAAATCTAGCCGAACGCTTTAAAATTAAGAATAATAAACATCCCGAGCACATCTCCCAAAATCGAGTAGGCATCGAGAAATAGGCAAACGGTGTCAGGGTTTGATAAAAGTAAACAAAACCAATCAGCGATGCAATTGATAGTATGCCAGTAATCCAAAGTAAATTGCTCGAACCCTTAGTAGTTTGACGACCAAAGCCAGTAAACCATATTACTAGAGGAAAAATAAAGTAAAACTGTTCCTCTACACCCAGAGACCAAGTATGAGTAAAGACATTTAAGTCTGCTGCTGCTCCCCAATAATCTGTCGCTTGTTGAAAAAAATAAAGGTTAGAGATGCCAATTAAAGATCTAGCTCCAGCAGACAAAGAGCGTTCGGGAATTGGAGAAAAAATACATACTGCAATACTTGTGAGTAAAACAAATATTGCTAGGGCGGGTATTATTCTTTTAATTCTACGAACATAAAATCCCGTAATAAAATCGCCAAAACTTTCGCTCGAACGTCCTGCCAGGGATGAGGTTATCACAAAGCCAGAAATAACAAAAAATATATCTACGCCAAGGTAGCCACTGGGCAGAATATCTTTGTTAATATGGTTTATGATAACTGCAATCACCGCCAAAGCTCTTAATCCATCAATCTCTGGTCTATAATTAGACTTTGAAGATGTATTATTTTTGTTTATATTGCTTGCAAAAACCATATATTGTTAGCCTCATTTTCTTCAAATCAATTCTATGAGCTAACAATAATTTTGTCTTCTAAATTATCTAAAAAATGCTTTATATTAAACCCATTTTGGATCTATAAAATGCAGCAAGCTAAATTACTTACTATATTAGAGTATCCGCTAGTATAAATGTCATAAATACGTGTAATATCTAGTGAAAAAAAACGGCATCTGCCTACTTGAGGGTTAAAATTAGTTTCAACAAATGTAGAGTTACCTCAGGAAAAAGAATAGACAGTAATCTCGATTTAATTTAATAGCAGTCAAAATAAATTAATCTTCGCTTGGTTCGGCAGATTGAAACTTGAGATTTTCAGCAATTTCCTCTAAAGTTTGCTCCAATACTATCGATTCCAATGTCTGAGATTCTACTAATTCTCTGGTTTTTTCTGGGGAATCAAATGGGGAATCAAATGGTAGTAATTTACTAGCCTCTTCTGCTGCCAGAGGACGACCAAACCAATAGCCTTGCATATACTGACAATTCAAAGCTTGCAATATATCTACTTGCTCTTGAGTTTCTACGCCTTCTGCTACTACTCGTAAATTAAAGCCTTGTCCCAATCGAATTATAGCCGTCGCGATCGCTAAATCTTGAGGACTATCAGTTAATTTTTGGACTAAAGAACGATCTATTTTTAATGTGTCTAAAGCAAAACATTTTAAATATTCTATACTTGAAAATCCTACAGTAAAATTATCTATGGCGATATGCAATCCCAGTTTTTTTAATTGAGGGAGTATTTTTTTACTGTGTTCAATATTTTCTAATAAACTGGTAGCACTAATTTCTAATTCTAATAGTTGAGGATTTAAATTATTTTTTTCAAGTATACTAGTAATTTTTGATAATAAATCCTTTTGTTTGAATTGAACAGAGGATAAACTTATTACTATTTTAGATGGAGGCAACCCTTGTGATTGCCAAAGCTTATTTTGCTTACAGGCTTGCTCGATTACCCACTCTCCAATAGGTACAATTAATCCTGTATCTTCAGCGGATTTAATAAAATTATTTGGAGGCACTAAACCTAGTTCGGGATGTTGCCAACGCAATAAAGCTTCAATAGCTTGAGTTTTACCCGTATTAATATCAATTTGGGGTTGATAGTAAAGTTCAAATTCTTCTTTTTCTAATGCTTGAGTTAGTAACTCTTCTAATTCTAAAGCCACTAAAGCTTGAGAATTCATTGCTGGATTGAAAAACTGATAACTGTCATGATTTTGACAAGCACGTTCTAAAGCGGTATCGGCATTAGCAAATAAAACATCTATCTCTGTACCGTCTTGGGGATAGATAGCAATACCAAAACTGCTCTTGAGGCTAACATTGGTTTTTTCCAGCTTAAATGATTGTTCGATAGATTTCCTAATTCTTTGATTTATCTTAGCTATTCCTTTGATACTATCTAACAGAGGCACTAACAAAGCAAATTTATCTTCTTCCCAATGAATAACGGAGTCTCCCAATCGCAATGAAGAACTCAATTTTTTTCCTAAATTGGCAATCAATTCCTGACTTTTTTCTGCATCGATATTTGCCGTAATATCGGGTATAAAGTATAGTTTGCATTGCACGATTGCTAATAACTTATCATTTCTTTGAGCATTGGCGATCGCCTTAACAACCTGCTGTTTAAATATGTTTTTCTCCGATGTAGGTGATTGAGAAAGAACTGTATTATCGCCCTGAAACTTTTGTGATTGAGGCAAGTCTGAGATTATTAAGCATACTTTTTCTTTAGCGATCGCATCTATCAAATTGATTTTAACTTTTGTATTGATTATCTGCCCATTTCGATGGCGGAATAAACATTCCCCTGAAAAGTTATTTTGGTTGGCAATGACTTTTTGTAAGATACCTGAAAAATCATCAGAAACATTAAATACTTCGTATATATTCATTTGCAACATCTGTTCGGCAGAATATCCCAGCATTTGAATACATATCGGATTGATTTCCACAATTTGTTTAGTAGCCGATTCTATAACAATTATTCCATCATTAATATTTTGGCAAATCTGACTACAAAGATTAGTTTTATATTGTAATTCTTGCTCTAGAAATTTTTGCTGGCTAATATCGACAATATAGTTCCTAATAACGCGATTATCAGGTAAATAATGAGCAGTTTGTCGAAAAGTATTGTCTCCAATCGTCACCTCTCGAGTAACAATATTGTTTTCTCCCTGATGATAGATAGCAATTAAGTCTGCCAGCAGAGGAT
>CAYXWE010000251.1:0-6128 GCA_964468145.1 uncultured Pleurocapsa sp. | reverse complement strand
TAACTAACAACTAATAACTAATGACTAATAACTCACAACTAATAACTAACAACTAATAACTAACAACTAATAACTAATGACTAATAACTAACAACTAACAACTATTCCTCACAGCGATACAAAATATTTCTGTAACCAGCATCGGATAATTCAGCCTCCTCATTGCTTTTGCAGTTAAGATACTCGTTGATAAAAGCGGAATTAAGTTTCAAATTTATAGCCCAAAAAGAGAAGGGTTTGGGTTGGGATAAAACTAGATCGCGAAGTTTATGATAATCGTCTGGATCTCGATCGCTTTTTTCTAAAAGCAAAAATTGAGGTATTGCGACAGTCGAGGATGAATTGGATTTTAAAGATAGGGCTAGAGCAATAGACTCTCGCAATTGAGAATGGGTGATGTAGGTAGTTGCGATTAAAGTAGAAACATTGGGTGTAGGGGTAGCCAGAATATGTTTGGCTAAGTTATTTGACTGTAGAGATTTTTGAAAGCCCAAATTGTTCGCTACTGTCAACGAGCCTAATATACCAATCATCAGTACGATGGTGACTGCCTGTTTATTTTTGTCAGCCAAAAAACTATTGCGATGGGGGGTTAGTTTTACGCCAGCATTTTGCCATAGCTGTGCCAAAATTGCCCCCAGTAATATTATGACGACGGGAAAATAAGTAAAGTGATATCTTGCTGCGAGGGAAATATCTTTACCAGATCCATAGATAATGGAAAAATATAAAGCGATCGCGACTAAGCCGTAACTAGATAAAGCGATCGCCTGGAAACGATAAGTTTTGTATAGCGATCGCCAACCTCGAATCAAAGTAGGAATTATCCAAATCAAACTCAATACAATTACCAATCCAGAGATAATTGCAATGGCAGTGGGTACGCCCTCAACGGGTAATAAAACAACCATCGTTAGCAGCCAAGCCAACATCCGCAACCAAGGAAGAAAAATTGAATCTAAGGCATAATCAGTACTAATCCAGCTAGTTAATTCATTGCTAGAAATATTTCTGGCTACGGGATACCAGACTAGGCAGGCTACTAATGTACCTAAAACTACCAAAACTATGCGCCACCAATGGTTTTGAAGTTTATACTTGTCTTGCCACCACAGCCCCCCTAAAATTGCAGCCTGAATCAATAAAGTAAGACTAAAAAAATAGTGAGTTGCGATCGCTATAGCATTAATTAAGATCCAGACAATACCAACACTCCAAGGTAATTTGCGACGCTGGTGAATTGAATTAATGGCAATTGTCCAACAGGCTAAAGAGATAATAATCCAGAAGACAGATATAGTATAGTGTCTTGCCTCTTGCGCTAGATAAATTCCATAGGGAGAAATCGCCATCAAAATAGCAGTAAGATGGGCTGTCAGGCGATCGCGAAAAGTTACCCAACTCAAATAAAAAATAGCGGGAATAGTCAACGCGCCCAAAATAGCACTCAAAGATCTGCCTGCTGTTAGAGACACTAATTCACCGTCATGCAAAAATAGCTTGAGCCACCAGTGAGTTAGCCAAAAATAAAGAGGCGGGTGAGTACTTTCGGTTAATAAACGAGTTATAACATTGCTTGAGGTAATTGCGCTGTCAAACTGGAGAGGAGTAAGTAAAGTAGATGAGGGAATGATTTTATCGATAGGTATTTGAGAAAAACCATGTCCCAGACTAAAACCCAAGGTAGCAATTTCAATCGATGAAGGTGATTTATCCCCCAGATTATAAAATCTCAGCAGGATCGCAATTGCCAACCAACCCAATAACAATAACAAGTCTAAATTCTTGAAGCGATCGCTTTCTAGTTGTAGGTTTTCTGCTAGGGGCTTTGTTTTGTTACTATTGTTTTTCTGTTTCACCTTGTAATTAATTTAATCCCCTGTTTGTATATTTAGACCCTAATGTTCGATTTATCCAATGTAATGTTTGCTTTTATCGTCTTGGCAATTTTGTTGCTAGTGGCGATTTATATTAAGCAAAAAATTCCTTTGTTGCAACGATTATATTTACCCGAATCTATTATTGCAGGTGCGATCGCCTTATTATTGGGGAGTGAAGTATTAGGAACAATTGTGCAATATATCGAGCCAAATTGGGCTTTAGTGAATGGTTTGTTTCCCTCCACTATGATGCAAGTTTGGTTGCAGTCTCCTGGAGTATTTATTAATGTTGTTTTTGCTGCTTTGTTTCTGGGAGAAAATATTCCTAATCCTCAAGATATTTGGCGTAAGACTGCGCCCCAAGTAGCTTTTGGTCAAAGTTTAGCCTGGGGTCAATATGTATTTGGTATTTTGGCGGTAAATTTTATTTTAGTGCCGTTATTTGGAATCAATCCTTTAGCTGCAACTCTGATTGAAATTGGCTTTGAAGGGGGACACGGTACAGCAGCAGGAATGGCAACCACCCTAACTAAATTAGGTTTTCCTGAGGGCGGTAATTTAGCTTTGGGGTTAGCCACCGTTGGTATTATTACAGGGATTGTAGGTGGTACTTGGTTAATTCAATGGGGACAAAAACAAGGGTATATTCAAGCACAAGCAAACAATCTCGATCTGGTAGAAATTGAGTCGGTAAAAGAAAGTAACAATGATTCGGAAACTACCCTACAAAATATTGGTATCGATCGCCTGACGGTTAACTTTAGCTTTACTGCAAGCGCGATCGCAATTGGCTGGCTGATTCTTCAGGCTTTATTTTGGCTAGAATCAGTATCTTGGGGTAACAATGATTTGGAATTAATTTCGGCTGTACCCTTGTTTCCCATGGCATTGATTGGCGGAATTATAGTGCAAATAGTTAGCAGTAAATTAGGTATAGATAGTCTAATTGAACGTCAGGTACAAGAATCGATCGCGGGTATTGCTATTGATATTGTAATTGTTACGGCGATCGCAGGAATTGACTTAACTATCTTGGGCGATAACCTAGAAGTATTTTTAATTCTTTCTGTAGTGGGTATTGTCTGGAATATCTTTGCCTTTATCGCCATCGCACCTCGCATTATTCCCGTGCATTGGTTTGAAAGGGGTTTGGGAGATATGGGACAGTCTATGGGAGTAACTGCTACGGGTATTTTATTAATTCGTATGGTAGATCCCGATAATAAGACAGCAGCTTTTGAAAGTTTTGCTTACAAACAGTTATTTTTTGAACCGATTGTGGGGGGCGGATTGTTTACCGCTGCTGCACCCGTATTAATTGTGCAATTTGGTTCGATTCCTGTTTTATTTTTAACATCTGGATTGCTAATTTTTTGGTTGGCTTTTGGCATGATTAATAAACTACAAACTAGTGTCCATCGATCTAAAATATTGTGAATCAGAAAAAAGAAACTACGGTTTTACTATTATCTTTAATAATAACTATTTGTGCAGTAGCGGGAGGATGGTGGTGGTTTAATAGAACAGAACAAACACCAGTAGCTAATGGCTCTAATCCAGACAAAATTCTGCCTAAAATAAATCCATCCGAGCGGATGGAGTTTAGTACGGGAGAGAATATATTAATAGATCGCGGTGCTACTCCTCAAAAACAATCTGCAGCCCAGGCGATCGCTCAGAAAAACTATCCCCAAGCGGTATCTTTGTTAGAAGAATCTCTCGCTACCAAACGTAACGATCCTGAAGCCCTAATCTATCTTAATAATGCCCGTATCGGCGATCGCCAAGCTCATACTATTGCCGTACCCGCACCCATCGGTACAGAATTGACTACCGCCCAAGAAATACTCAGGGGTGTAGCCCAAGCTCAAAATGAAGTGAACCAGCAGGGAGGAATCAACGGAGTTTCTTTGAAAGTGTTATTGACTAACGATAATAATGATGCTGCAACTGCTACTTCGGTGGCTAAAAGTCTAGTAAAAAATAAAAATGTCTTGGGGGTAATCGGACATTTTTCTAGCGGGGTAACTTTAGCTACCGCACCAATTTATCAAGATGCTGGTTTAGTGGCGATTTCTCCTACTAGCACCTCAGTAGCCATCTCTGAAATAGGCAATTATATTTTTCGCACAGTACCCAGCGATCGCTTTACCAGTAAAACTATCTCTAGATATGCCTTAGAAACCCTGAATAAAAATAAGATTGCGGTTATATACAACTCTCAAAGTGCCTATAGTAAATCTTTGCGAGATACCTTTACTACCGATATTGTTAGTGATGGTGGCGAAGTAGTTACCGAAGCAGATCTATCTGAGAATAATTTTAACTCTGCCGAAATACTCGAAAAAGCTCAAAGCCAAGATGCAGAAATATTAGCTTTTTTAAATGATTCTAAAACTGCAGATAAAGCTTATTTAATTATGCAGTTAAATAATAACCAGTTGCCGATGCTGGGTGGCGATAGCCTTTATAAACCCCAAACCTTACAAAATGCGGGAGAGAAAGCATTGAGCTTAGTTTTGGGCGTACCCTGGCATATTTTGAGCAATGCCAATGCAGATTTTCCCGATTCCTCCCGTCAATTATGGGGAGGCGATGTTAACTGGCGTACTGCAATGGCTTATGATGCCCTTTGGGCGATCGCAACGGGTTTAAAAAACCAACCGACTCGTCGAGGATTACAAGAAACTTTGTCCCTTTCTAGTTTTGCCTTTAATGGTGCTTCGGGGACGGTAAAATTTCTCGTGTCAGGCGATCGCAATGCCCCCGTGCAGTTAGTAACGGTAGAGCCAGGAAAGCGATCGACTTACGGTTATGATTTCGTTCCTGTGAATAAAGCCATCAGGTAAACGGAGAGGGGGGGATTCGAACCCACCTTTGTCTTTTTTTCAACGCTAAGGCGTTGGCTCAAACACTTAGTCACTAACGTTTATAGCCAAAGTGAGCAAAAAGTGAGCAAAGATTATAATTACGAAGTTGGTTACGAAAGTCTACAAGAAGAATGGAAAAGGCAGTGCAAGCGTACTCCTAGAGGCGTAACGCTGGTCAAAAGCGGGAAAAAGATTCTACTGCAATTTAAGACACCTGTAAATTAAAGCCTGATTTTGCCACATTTTAAAGTCTTACTTTGCCATAAGGCTCTTCGAGCATAGCTTTTCGTTAGTAATTTCGTTCTGTTTTCATGATAATTAAAGTTTTACTTTGCCGAAATACAAAAATTAAAGTTTGATATTGCCAAAATATATTAACGTAGTAAGTAGCTGATTAAATCACTTATTGTGTGTGAATATTTTAAGTCATGGTACTTACTGACGAAAAGTTTAAAAAGTGGTGCGATCGCCTTAAGCTACCAGAGCTAACGAGAGAAATAGTAACTAAGGTTCGTACTTCAGAACCAGTTAGAAAAGTGAAGGGGACGGCTAGAAACGTTCATGGACCTTACGCTAGCAAGAAGATGGGTCGAACCATTCAGTTTGAATCCCATACCCTGGAACTTCCAGCATTAACTTCGTTTTATGAATACGATGATGATGTGTTGGAATATTGGGATCAGCCATATCAGTTCACTTTAAAAGTTTCTCCTAACGGCAAAAGATTTAACACGATTTCCTACGTTCCTGACTTCCTGGTTCTGAGAAAGAATAGCGTTAGTTTTGAAGAGTGGAAGCCAGAAAAGACTCTAATTAAAAGAGCCGAGAAATATTCTTATAGATACGTTCGAGATGAAAACGGTAAGTGGCAGGATATATTAGCTCAAGAACGATGCGAACAACTGGGTTTTAATTTCTGTATCCGTACAGATTCCGAAATTGATTGGACTAGATATCGAAATTTGAAGTATCTGGGCAAATATTTAGATGACTATCTCGGTAAAAAATACGTGGTTGATGAAGAAATTCAAGACCATATAAAAGGAGTAGTTGAAAGCCATTCAGGTATTAGTCTCAGTCAAGTTTTAGAGAAAATAGAATTGGGAACTATTGACGATCTCAATGCTTTAATAGCTACAGAGAAAGTTTACGTCGATTTAAGTGCTGTCTCTCTTACAGAACAGCAGAATGTCAAAATTTTTCGAGATGAGGCTACCGCACAAGCCTACATAACAGCTAATGCTAACTATAGCGAACCTGTAAACAGTAGCTTACAAACCATAGACATCAAGGTGGGTTCGTCTTTTCTGTTGGATGGCAAATGCTTGACTGTAGACCATTTGGGAGACAGTAGAATAATCCTTAGCGGACAAGAAGG
>CAYXWE010000250.1:0-6134 GCA_964468145.1 uncultured Pleurocapsa sp. | reverse complement strand
AAAAAAGCGCACCGCCTGCGCTGAGGTTTCCTCAGCGTAAAGACGGAGCAAGCAGGGTTTCTTCCTCCCGATCTTTGATACAAGAGTGCGCTTAAACCTTCTCGATTATACAAATGTACCCATTTCATTACTGTTTGAGGGTTTCTCTTTGTTTGTTTCCCGACAACAGTTGCGCTTTTCCCTTCACTGATTTGATACAATGCCATCAGTCTTTCTCTGGTTCTAGGGTGTTCGGCAACTAATGCTTTTTCCCTTAATAACTCTCTGCTTTGATTCCAACGAGCGCAATCTACTTTTAACATCAACTCAATTTAGTCTTGTTTTTCTTCTCTAAATCAGCCTATTTTATTTTGAGCCAAAACTCCAGTTTTCAAACTGGACGGGGTTTAATAAACTTATTAGATCCAGTTCCTGCTTCAACGAGCAGTTTTCAATTGCCGATCGCCATCAAGATATAGCAATCTCGATGAGAGATTGCTATATCTTGAGTGAGCTAGATCGCAGCCTTCAGCCTTTAGGGTACTTAGGATGTAATCAGTTTAAAAAAATAGATTTTAAAAACATGATTACAATTACTAAAAGTAAAAAAACTGCCAAAGAGAGCGATAGCCATAATTGGTCATTCTTGCCTACTGTCCTCAGTGCTTTATTGGGAGTAGGTATTGGTATTGCCATGGGATGCTATTTCGGCTGGCTTTAAAAAGCCAGCGATCGCGGGCATGAGATGCTAATCTTTTAATCGTTGGAGCTAATTACCCGACGGATATTGAGAATATCGCTCATGCTTCTGATTCTTTGAAAAATATATTCAAGCTGTTGGCGATCCCTAATATCCAAGCTTAGAGAAATTAAAGCTGGCTTATTAGGAGTGGTTTTTACTCCAGCATTGCGAATATTAATACCGCGATCGCTTAATCGAGCCAAAATATCCTTGAGTACTCCCACTCTGTCCATTGCTTCAATCTGAATATCTACAGGATAGGTTAAGGGTTTATTTTCTGCTTCGCCATCATTCCAACTAACGGGAATAATTCGCTCCCCTGGTATTTTGTCAACATTTTGGCAGTTTTGACCGTGGATCGATATACCTCTAGAGCTTAGAGTTACCGCACCAATAATTGATTCTCCAGGTAAAGGCTTACAACAACCCGCTATATGGTATAGCATTCCCTCAACGCCAAAAATAGGAGATTTTCCTTTTTGTTTTTCTCGATTGTTAGGAACGTATTTAGAAATTTCTACTTCTTCTTCAGTAGTCACTTCTATTTCTTTTACTGGCTGTTGTTCTTTGACTACATCCCGTAGACGATTAACCACATGATTTTGAGTTATTTCCCCATATCCCATTGCAGCTAACATATCCTCTACAGAATGATAGTTACAGCGTTGCGCCACCAGCAGCATGGGTTCGGATTTAAGTAAGGAGTCAAAACCACTCTTACCCATTTCCTTCTCTAATAGTTCTTTGCCTCTGGCAATATTTTCATCCCGATGAGATCTTTTATACCATTGACGAATGCGATTGCGGGCAGTAGGTGACACAACAAAGTTCAACCAGTCCAAACTAGGATGGCTGTTTTTCTGAGTCACAATTTCTACGATATCGCCGTTTTCTAGAGGCTTAGACAGCATTGACCAACGACCATTAACTCGCGCACCTTTCATGTGATTGCCGATCTCACTATGAATACGGTAGGCAAAATCTACGGGGGTAGCACCTTGAGCTAAAGAAATTACATCGCCATCGGGAGTAAATACATAGACATCATCTTCAAACAGATTGTCCTTGACACTCTCCATATATTCTTGAGCGTCACTGAGATCTTTTTGCCACTCTAGTAGCTGACGCAACCAAGTAAATTTAGTATCTTCTGCGGACAACTCTTGATTGCTAGAACCTGTTTCTTTGTACTTCCAATGAGCAGCAATACCGTATTCCGCGATCTGATGCATTTCCATCGTCCGAATTTGCACTTCAATGGGGCGACCATTTGAGCCTACTACGGTTGTATGCAAAGACTGATAGCGGTTAGGCTTGGGCAAGCCAATATAGTCTTTAAAACGCCCTGGAATTGGTTTGAAAGCATCATGAACTACCGCCAAGGAACGATAACATTGTTCGTTAGTACCAACAATGATTCTAAAGGCTGCAATATCGTAAATCTGACTAAATTCTTTTTGCTGACGCTGCATCTTTTGGTAGATACCGTAAAGATGCTTGGGTCGTCCCTTAAGTTCGATTACACTAACATTGAGCTTTTCTAAGCGCGATCGCAAGGTTTCTGTTACCCTAGCTATTCTAGCTTCGCGATCTGCTCTCCTTTCTGCAATCAAGGCTTTAATTTCTTCATAAGCTTCTGGCTCTAAATATTTGAAGCATAAATCTTCCAATTCCCACTTAAAACGACCAATACCCAATCTATTGGCTAGGGGAGCAAAAATTTCTCTAGTTTCTTGGCTAATACGTCGCTGCTTTTCTGGCTTGAGGTGATTTAGAGTCCTCATGTTGTGCAGTCTATCTGCTAACTTCACCACAATGACGCGAATATCTGTTGCCATCGCCAAGAACATTCGCCGAAAATTCTCTGCTTGACGCTCGGTAGTGCTAGAGAAGTTAAACTTGGATAGTTTGGTTACTCCTTCTACTAATTGCCTTACCTGTACCCCAAACATCTCTTCTATTTCTTCTGGGGTGACTTCTGTGTCTTCTACTACGTCGTGCAAAAAACCCGCAGCGATGGTCACATTATCGCCACCCAAATCTCTTAGTAAGCCAGCTACTGCTATGGGATGAGCAATGTAAGGCTCTCCCGACTTACGATATTGACCTTCATGTAACTCATAAGCAAAGTTGAATGCTCTACAGATCAAAGTTTCGTCTGAATCTGACTGTTCGCGTTGCTGATTGATTAGACATTCTCGCAACCAGCGAGGTAACGTCACTTCATTGGCTTGGCTTTCTATGATAGAGATTGCGGTCATAGATCGATAAATATAAGTATGAGTTTAGATATGGAAAAACAAGATAAACTATGAAAAACCTTGACACTAATGCTACCTTTGCTCAATTACTAAGTACAATTCGGTACAGTTAGCTCCAATGAGATCGGGTTTTTAGAATTAAAGCCTTATTTAATTCTGCGCTCCCATTGGCTATTAATATGTAAAATTAACTTATTTTTAAAGAATAAAAGCTATATTTGCATCCTATGTTCAAGGGAGAATTTTGGTGCAAAAGTCAAGTTAGCTTAGTATAATTTTACCTTAATTATTACTTTATCTTAAACTACAGAGTGTTATCCGCATCACATAATCGAGCATATCAGGATTTCTTGGCTTTGTTAACTGACTTGAAAAAATCGGTTGATAATTCAGCCATATTAAGTAGTAGAACACTAGTTTCATCTGAGTTTCCAAGTTTACAGCAATGGTTCGAGCGCAATATTGTCCCGCTAAATACTAAGGATCTCGAACCTAGTATTGTTGCCCGTTGGCAGTCAATACAAACAGAAATAGCAAGAGAATTCAAATTATTAAGTACGGACACCTCGTTTTTAGCTTCAGCGCGTCACAATGGCACTCAAATAAAGAGACTCAAAAGTATTAGCGATCGCCTTACTAAATTAATCGGTTATTGTCAGATATTGCTTGATAATTGCGAAGTAGAAAGTTAAATGTTTGCCAAAAGAAAAAAGCAACTTATAGTTATTATTACAGCGTTCTTTGCTTTTTGCAGCATTAAAATTTTATTAGCTCCTTCACCAGTAATTATTCGTGGCTTATCTGGTTTTATTTGTCCCGAAGTAAAATATTTTTTTGAAGTCGATCGACCATTAGTTGCTTTGACCATCGATGATAGTCCCGATGATAATCGTGAATTTCCTCATAGTACCTTGGGCATTTTAGATGTGTTAGCTCAATATCAAGCCAAGGCTACTTTTTTTATTATTACGGACAAAGCCCAAAAATTTCCCCAGTTATTAACAAGTATGGTCGAACAGGGACACGAACTAGGCAACCACTTAACTAAAGATGAATCTAGTATAAGATTGGGCGATCGCTTTGAAGGTGAGTTTGTCAAAGCGCACAATTTTTTGAGTCAATTTGCTGAGGTTCGATGGTTTCGTCCAGGTCATGGTTTGTGCAACAATAGCATGACCAAAATAATCGATAAATACAACTATCAAATTGCTTTAGGATCGGTTTGGCCTTACGACACTAGTATCAATTCGGACGACTTTGCTAGTTGGTATATTAAGCGCAATATTCGCCCTGGTTCGATTATTGTCTTGCATGATAGCGGAGGCGACAACGATATCCGTGGCAAAAATACGATCGAAACTCTTCGTAAGATTATTCCCTCGCTACAACAGCAGGGTTATCGTTTTGTTACGCTTTCAGAATTGGATAGTGTTAGTCGCTAGTCATTGGTTATTAGGTTTTTAATTTCAACATCTTTAATTCTTATGAATATTGGTAATACAGCAAGCTATGAAATAGTTACTCAAGAACTAACAGGAATAGAAACGACTAGCGATCGCGAAAAATTAACTAAATTATCTTTAGATTATTATCATTTCAGTCCAATTCTGACAGAGAAACTAGAGGATAAACGAGGAGAGTTAGCGGTATTCCCCACCACAGAAGCAGAAGTACTAAAAATTGCTCGAACCTGCGTCAAATATAAAATACCTTTAACTGTAAGGGGGGCGGGGACTGGTAATTACGGTCAATGTATTCCTCTAGAGGGGGGAATCATTCTCGATACAACCAAGATGAATCAAATTGTCAAGCTGCAACCTGGTATAGCTACAGTACAGCCAGGAGTACGTATGGCAGCTTTCGATAGAGAGGCAAGAAAAATCGGTTGGGAATTACGCATGGCTCCTTCTACCTACCGCACAGCAACTATTGGAGGCTTTATCGGCGGTGGTAGTGTAGGAATGGGATCGGTAAACTACGGACAAATCAGCGATCGCGGTAATTTGCAACGGGTACGTTTGGTGACAACCGAAGCACAACCCCAAGTTTTAGAATTGCAGGGAGATGAAGTACAAAAGGTTCTTCATGCTTATGGTACGACAGGAATTGTCACCGAATTAGAAATTCCCCTCGCACCTGCTTATCCTTGGCAAGAAATTATCGTCATCTTTGATGATTTTATGACTGCTGCCAGCTTCGGACAGGCTTTGAGCGATAGTAACGGTATCGTCAAAAAACTAGTCAGTATTCATGCTAGTCCGATTCCTAGTTATTTTACTGCTTTACAAAACTACCTTCCTCAAGGCAAACATTGCGCTTTATTAATGGTATCGGAATACGATCTCGCTCCGTTTCAGGATCTGATCGAAGAGTATCGAGGAGAAATAACCTATAGTAAAAGTGCCACTGAAGCGATTAAAGGTACTAGCTTGTTAGAATTTACCTGGAATCATACCACTCTCCACGCTCGCAGCGTTGACAGCAATTTAACTTACCTGCAGACGTTTTATTTCACCCTTGAAAGGTTAGAAAAGTTTTATCAGCAAGCAGGGGATGAAATTATGATTCACTTAGAATTTTTGCGGGCGGGGAATAAAGCTGTACCCGCAGGTTTACAGTTAGTGCGCTATACCACCGAAGCCAGATTAAATGAAATTATTCGCGATCGCGAAGCAGCAGGGGCATTTATCGCCAATCCCCATGTTTACACTATTGAAGATGGCGGAAACAAACAAATCGATTCCGTTAAAGTGGCTTTTAAACAACAGGTAGATCCCTATGGTTTATTAAATCCTGGCAAAATGCGAGGATTTAAACAAACGAAAAGTTGATAATTAACTCCATCTAGTTTATCTATTAGTTTCTAGTTTCAATAATTTAGAGAATTGCTATAACAAAAAAAACAGGAAATCAAAGAAGTAAATCTGGTAATTTCCTGTCCTATGTATTTCTAAAAAGCTAACAGCCCTAAGCTAAGATAGAGCGATCGCGAATCACGTGCCAAAACAGACAAATGACAAAGAACGAAATAATAGCCAATCTAGCTGTAAGAATTCTCACAAATCAAATCAGATTGTTATAGCTCTAAAACTAGTTATAAACTTTTCCGCCACCCCAAAGGATGCCACGGATTTCAGGCTGAATTAAAATGT
>CAYXWE010000249.1:0-6152 GCA_964468145.1 uncultured Pleurocapsa sp. | reverse complement strand
AAGTGGTAGCTGCAAGAAGTGTAGGAATCATCAAGACACCGAACCAACCTACATAGATGCGGTTGTTAGTGCTTGTAATCCACTGACAGAAGTTCTCCCATGCACCGCGAGTTTCGCGTTGTTGTAGAGTAGTAGTCATGTGTTATATGATTGCGTTATTTAGTTTTCAAGGTTCGTTCTCTAAGAGAACTAGATGAAAGAGACGAGATAAAAATGATGTGTCTCTGTTGTCTATGTAATTAATATAGCTAAGTATTTATACTTTATCAAGGTATGTTGCATCGGATTTAGTTATGTAAAGCATAAGTAAAGCTTATTCTAGGCTAGATTCAATATTTAAACTTGAGCCAACACTGGGGCCAACCTGTTTTTTTTGGTCACAGTTCTTGGTTTTGGATCGTTGCGATGTTAGTACTGTGGGAGATTGGTATAGCTGGTGGCGATCGCATTATCTTGATTGTTCTAATCATTTATTTAATTAATTATTTAGTGCGATCGCGATCGCACCAAGGAGCTAAAAATACTAATATTATTGATTCTATAAATAAGTTTATCAATCACGCCAGCTCCACTATTTTTATAAAATGCTGGCATATAAAAACCACGTTAAATCACCATAATATTTCTCACTGGGGGATGTTCTTCGGAACATCCTTCTTGTTTTGAAATAAGTTACTGTGTTATCTTGAATTGTGTATTATTTTATAAAACTACAAGCCAACAAAAATAGTATGCTTACACTAAGCTATCAAGGATCTCTACAGACAATCTCAACTCCAAAGGGGATCTTTAATCAATCGTTCAAAAAACACTAGCAGCATTAATTAAATTAGACAAAAAAAACCTAGCATTAAGGTCAGACAAACCATTACGATGTAAGAGTGATACAGTACAATCCCTTACATTCATTAATAAACGGTAGCTGGTTTAAACTGATTTGTGGAGCTAGCTATCAACATCTTCCTGCGGTTCGTAATTTGGCATTGGCATATAGTCTCGCTGGCGCAGACTGTATAGACGTTGCAGCCGATACAGCCGTCATTGCTACTGCAAAAGAAGGTATTGATGCTGCCCAAAAACTATTAACACTACCAGAGTTATCTACTACTAACAAAAATGATGACGAACGAATTATTCCCTTTAAACCGAAATCCCAAGCATTAATTCTCGATTCAATCGAAGTCAATGGCGATCGAGCAATAAAACTTCCTTGGTTGACCATTAGTATCAACGACGGTGAAGATCCTCACTTTCGCAAAGCGCAATTTGATTCGACTCAATGTCCGATTGATTGCCCTGCACCTTGCATCCAAGTGTGTCCTGCAGGGGCGATCGAGTTGAATTCAGTTGGGGTAATTAACGATCTTTGTTATGGATGTGGTCGTTGTGTGCCAATCTGTCCCCAGGAACTTATTAATACTCGCTCTCACGTATCAAAACCCCAGGCGATCGCATCTTTGATTGATTCAATGGCGATTGATGCTCTAGAAATACACACTCAAGTAGGACATTATGATGATTTTACGCGAGTCTGGCAAGCGATCGCTCCTGTAATGGATAAACTCAAACTGCTATCTATTAGCTGTACCGAGGGAAAAAACGTTATAAATTACTTGCGATCGCTCTATGAATTAATTAGTCCTTTACCCTGTCCTTTAATTTGGCAGACTGACGGACGTTCGATGAGCGGAGATATTGGTAAGGGAACTACCCATGCTGCGATCGCTTTTGCAGGGAGAGTTTTAGAGGCAGATTTACCAGGATACATTCAACTAGCGGGAGGAACAAATAACTATACAGTAGACAAACTCCATAAGCTTAAAATGTTGCGGAGGTATAACCCAACTTCTTCGACAGGCTTTGTTTCTGGGGTGGCTTACGGCAGCTATGCCCGTGCTATTTTAGCCCCTGTTTTAGACAGGTTAGAAACCACCCAACTGCATAATATTCCATCTAATTCAATTAAAGATCGACCGATGAAGCAGCTTAACTTAAAGCTAGAACAAAATCCAGACTTACTCGATCGCGCAGTAAGTATCGCCAGTCAGCTAGTGAATCAAATTAAGACTAGTGTCTAAGTTTTAGTTACATTTCATAATTTCCCAAACGATAAAAAATATTACAGCCAAACTTTTTAAATGCAGTCAGAAATACCGTCCCATAGAATGCAAGTTACTGATAACTTGGATAAACTACTTACCATATTTCCCGATACAGTTCGTTTCCATTTAGACGAACATCTTCAGCAGGGTAGCGATAATCTCATTGAAGTAGTTTTAGATTTAGGTAGACCTCCAGAAGCTCGTTTTCGAGATGACGTTACCTATATTCGCGACCAGCCTGTAACCAAAGAAGAGATTCAATACTGTATCGAACGAGTGGGAATGTTCAGCAGTGATAACCGTGCGGGCATCGAACGAACTCTACACCGCATTAGTGCGATCCGCAACCGTACAGGGGATATTATTGGTCTTACCTGTCGTATCGGTCGTGCTATTTTCGGTACGATTGTTATGATTCGCGATCTAGTAGAAACAGGACAGTCCATCTTACTTCTAGGTCGTCCTGGAGTGGGTAAAACCACAGCTTTGCGGGAAATTGCCAGGGTTTTGGCAGACGATCTCAAAAAACGAGTAGTGATTATCGATACTTCTAATGAAATTGCAGGGGATGGCGATATTCCCCACCCTGCCATTGGTCGCGCTCGTCGGATGCAGGTAGCTCGCCCTGAGTTACAACACCAGGTAATGATTGAGGCAGTAGAAAACCATACTCCCGAAGTCATTGTAATCGACGAGATTGGTACAGAATTAGAAGCCCTAGCAGCGAGAACCATCGCCGAGCGAGGGGTTCAGCTAGTCGGTACTGCCCACGGCAATACGGTTGAAAACCTAATTAAAAACCCAACTCTTTCAGACCTAGTGGGTGGCATTCAAAGCGTCACCTTGGGGGATGATGAGGCTCGTCGTAGAAGGACGCAAAAGACGGTCTTAGAACGGAAAGCTCCTCCCACCTTTGCGATCGCCGTAGAGATGCTAGAAAGACAACGGTGGGTGGTTCACGATGATGTTTCTGCTACTATTGATACCCTCCTGCGGGGTATCGAGCCACCAGCTCAGGTAAGAACTGTTGATGATAGTGGAGAAGTGACCATCATTCACGAAGAATCATCTTCGCCTTTCAAGCCTTTGCCATCGAGAAACAATAACAGTACGATTACCCCCTTACATCCCCAAGGCTTGAGGGCATCGGGTAAAATGACTCCCTTGTCTCTCCACCAGGGTAGAGCTAAACGAGACAATAAATCTGAATTCGAGCATTTACTAGATCGTTCTTGGCAAACTAAAGAACCTAACAGTAAAAAAATCCGTACTCCTGGCCCCAATGGAGAAGATTGGCCAGTTTATATTTATGCCTATGGTATTGGTCGTTCTCAATTAGAGCGGGCGATCGAGGTTTTGGAGTTGCCCATTATGTTGACTAAAGATTTAGATGAAGCAGATGCGGTGGTGGCGTTGCGATCGCAAATCAAGCATCATTCTAAATTACGCAACATTGCCAAAGAGCGTCACGTTCCCATTCATACAATAAAATCGAATACGATTCCCCAAATTACTCGGACTTTCCGCCAAATTCTCAATCTAGACGACCCCAATATTCCCGAACCAACGGATTTGAGGTTGTTCACCAAAGCAGGTAGCGATGATGAAATAGAAGCTTTGGAAGAAGCGAGGTTGGCAGTAGAACAAATTGTAATTCCTAAAGGACAACCCGTGGAATTGTTACCGCGATCGGCTAAGGTTCGTAAAATGCAGCACGAACTGATCGAACACTATCGCCTACAGTCAGATAGTTTTGGCGACGAGCCAAATCGCCGTTTGAGAATTTATCCAGCTTAACAAGCTCAAAGATAAGGTGGGGCGGACAGATTAGATGAATATTATTAAATGTAATTGTTTTTAACTACCCTCACCGTCTTTTCTATCTGTCTAAAGTTAGACGCTTTGAAGAACCCGATCGCTTTAGCATCTAGATGGAGCAGCGATCGGCGCGATCGCTTTATAAGGAGAAAGGTTTTAAAGTGGTCAACAATAATCAAGAAGTTTTAACCAACGGTGCGGGTATTCCCGTGCCTAGCAATACTGTATCCAAGTCTGTAGGCAAACAGGGTCCTTTATTACTAGAAGACTATACCCTTCTAGAAAAAATGGCTCACTTTAACCGCGAACGTATTCCCGAACGAGTCGTTCATGCAGTTGGTTCTGGTGCTTATGGTACTTTTACTGTCACAGAAGATATTACTAAATATACTAAAGCCAAACTGTTTTCTGAAATTGGCAAACAAACCGAGATTTTCGCCCGCTTTTCTACTGTGGCTAAATCCAAGGGTGGTTCGGATATCTATCGCGATTTGCGGGGTTTTGCGATTAAGTTTTATACAGAAGAAGGTAATTGGGACATGGTGGGTAACAATACGCCCATCTTTTTTATGCGCGATCCGATGAAGTTTATGGACTTTATCCGTTCTCAAAAAGAACATCCCCAAGAACACTGGCGACATGAAGGAATGTGGTGGGATTTTTGGTCTCTAACTCCTGAAAGTATCCACCAAGTATTGTGGTTAATGGGCGATCGCGGTGCGCCTATGGGCTGGCGACACATGAATGGTTATGGCAGTCATACCTTTAGCTTAATTAACGAAGAGAACGAGCGTATCTGGGTCAAGTTTCACTTCATCACCGACCAGGGTAACAAATTCTTTACTGACGAACAGTGGCGCAAGATGCAGGGTATCGAACCCCGTTGGGCAGCCAAAGATCTTTATAAAGCGATCGAAGATGGTGATTATCCTTCTTGGACGATGAAGATTCAGGTAATGACTGACGAAGAAGCACAAAACTTTAAGTGGAATCCTTTCGATCTGACTAAAGTATGGCCCCATGGTGATTTTCCTCTACAAACAGTTGGTAAATTCGAACTCAATCGCAACCCCGAAAACTATCACGCAGAAGTAGAACAGGCTGCATTTTCGCCTGGTAATGTCGTTCCTGGTATTTCTTGGTCGCCAGATCGCATGTTACAGGCGCGGATTATGTCCTACGCTGACGCTCACCGTCATCGTTTGAGCGTTAACTACGAAACTATCCCCGTCAACAAACCCCACGCCACCGAAGCTAATGATTCTTACCGCGATGGGTTGATGCGTGTAGATGGCAACAAAGGAGGCAGAATTAACTACAATCCTTCCCATGAAGGTTATCCCCAACCCGACAAACGAGCAGAAGAACCGCCTTATCATGTATCGGGTATGGCAGCGCGCATCGAACTAGATGAAGAAGATCATTACGATCAGGCGCGGATGTACTACGATATGCTCGACGAGGATGAGAAAAAGCGTTTGTATAGCAATATTGCAGGAACGCTAGGTAAAGCTAGCAAAGAGGTAATCGAAGATCAGATGCAGCTATTCCGTAATGTATATCCCGAACTAGCAGACAAAGTACAAGAAGCGATCGCTAATAGCGAACCTCCAAAGCCCGAACCAAAACCAGCAACAGTCTAATACGGTATGAAGGATAAGGGATGAAAGATGAGGACAAGTTTTACTTAGCTTCTCTTTTATCCTCAGAATCAAAATTTATTTTATGTCAGTTTTACTGTTAATTCTTGGTTTTATTTTACTCGCAGTAGTATCTTCCGATGTTTTAGTTACCACCCTTACCCTTAGGGGTGGTGGTTTTTTGACCAATCGTTTTTCATCATTTTTATGGCATGGTGCAACTAAATTACACCGTCACAATACCAATCATCGCTTGCTAGCTGGTGCAGGATTATTGTTGATTTTGGGCATTGCTTTACTTTGGTATTTATGTACCTGGGGTGCTTGGTCATTAATCTTCTGTTCTTTTAGTAATGCGATCGTCAATTCTTCTAACAACGAACCTGCCAGTATCTGGGGCCGAATTTATTTTGTAGCTTACACTATTACTACCTTAGGCAGGGGAGACTATCAACCTAGCAACACTTTTTGGCATTTGTTAACGGGTTTGGCAGCAGCTAATGGTTTTTTCTTAGTTCCTCTGTCTATTGCTTATCTATTTCCTGTGGTTTCGGCTGCCACCGAAAAGCGAATTTTGGCGGTGAGTATTTCC
>CAYXWE010000248.1:0-6153 GCA_964468145.1 uncultured Pleurocapsa sp. | reverse complement strand
ACTTGATAAAGGTTAATTTACTTGCTGTTGTGGCAATCTCTTTTTGGCAATATATGTCGGATAGATCCTCGCCAACTTCTACATCTACTTTTCCCAACGCCATACCGTAGGAATAAAGTCCCCGTAGTTTAGTAGGCTTAATTTTTGTACTATCTTTAAGAATTGAACCAACAAGAGCGATCGCCACAATATCTCCCCGTTGATAAATACGATCTAAGTTGGCAATAATTTGTATTTCTTCTGTCTGCGGTGCTTTCATTTTATACAGGCGCAAAGCATCAGCATCAGGGTGTTTCTGTGCGCTAATAACTTCCATTGCCATAACGGTCATGAATTTTAAACCTCTTGCTAAATATTTCTGCAGCTAGTATTATACAAAACTACAGAAATATCTAAATGCAATTTGCCAAATAGAAAAGTTAAAGCAAATCGGCGATCGCATTTTCTAACTGTACCTGTTCCAACTCCGTGAGGATAAAAACTTCTTGCACTGTTTTACCCTGGCGAGCAATTACTTTATAACCGCCACGAATGGGGACAGAAATCTTGAGCTTGATTTTGGGGATATGGCTTCTAGTTTTTTTAATTCTGCCTGGAGTAATGGTGGTAATTCCTTCACACTTGACCAATTTTTCTAAGATAGGAATTAGACCATCGAGATGAGTTGAATGATTCCAGACTAACCGACCATCAGAAGCCATATTTATTACTTACTATTTTGTTTGTTTAATTATTATCAGGCTTTTTCCAAGGGAGCCATAGTTAATCCCGCACGTTTCAACTGTTGATGATACAGTTCTGCCTGTTCTTGAGGCCCTATCCATACTATAGCCTGTCCTTGGGTGTGAATCTCATCAGCCAAATCTCTAGCGCGATCGCCATTCATACCAGGAATATATTTTACTAAACATTCAATGACGTGCTTAAAAGTATTAAAGTCGTCATTTAAAACAATTATTTTGTAGTTGGGATAGTGTTGCTTGACGGTTTGACCAGACTTCTCTTCGATAACAGTTGGGCTTGCTGTCATGACAAATAATCCTAATAATTGAACTCGATAAATAGGGCAATAAATGTAAATTTATCTTACAAATTTACCCTAGGTAATAATTTTTTCGATCTGAACTTTTAGTCTAAACTAATTCTTAAAATTTTTCTGGAAACAACTTTAGATCGCTAGGATCGAATTCAGATTTGCTATTATCAACCTTTTACTTAATACCTACAAATGAAGATTGTAATCGGTTGGCTATATCCCACGCTGATGAGTACCTATGGCGATCGCGGTAACGTTATTTGTCTGCAACGGCGATGTCAGTGGCGCGATCTAGAAGTAGAAATTATTCCTTTCAAACGAGAAACCGAGCCAGAAGTATTGAATCTGGTGGATATCATTGTTGGAGGAGGAGCGCAAGATCGTCAGCAAGAAATTGTGATGCGCGACTTGCAAGGAGCAAAAGCGATCGCTCTGCAATCTACACTAAATAACGGTACGCCAGGAGTATTTACCTGCGGTTCGCCCCAGCTATTAGGACATTATTACGAACCCGCACAAGGTAAAAGAATTGAGGGTTTAGGGGTATTAGATATGGTCAGCCAACATCCTGGGATTGATGCTCAGCGTTGTATTGGCAATTTGGTGTTTGAAATCACCGCCCAACCGATCGCCCAAGAATTGGAAGCCATGTTGGGGGAAAAACCAGTAGCAATTGGCTTTGAGAATCATGGTGGTAGAACTTATCTCAATGACCTACAGCCCTTGGGGAAAGTGATTAAAGGCTATGGCAACAACGGAGAAGATCGAACTGCAGGAGCATTTTATCAAAATGCGATCGCAACTTACTCTCATGGCCCTTTGCTACCAAAAAACCCTTTTATTGCGGATTGGTTAATTGTCAAAGCGTTGCAAAGAAAATATCAGCAAGAGATTACTTTGACAACCTTAGATGATTCTTTAGCTCTTAATGCCCGTAAAACTATGCTGCAACGTTTAGAATTGTCTAGTTTAGTGGCAACAATTTAGATTAGTTGTTAATCTTTGCAATTAGTTGCGTGCTTTGCAACTCGATTTGTCCTAATATTGCAATTAGACAAATTATGCAAGAACATCTTGCAACTAGTAAATATTACCTTGCCAACATTAGGCAGAGTTTTGTTTTACACCGTAAATTTTAGCAATTGCAAACCAAACTATGACGGTAAAAGCACTAGATAACGGTTCTACTGGAATCTTGGTTCTGATCTTACCTTTTGCCTTTGGTTTTGTCCTTCTCTATCAGCTATGGCCTTTTTTGCTGGCATTGGCAGCATTAATTGTGGCATATAGATTTTGGCAAAACTATCAATGGCAACAATGGTGTGGAGACATCAATCCCTACTTTAATCAACTAATTAGAGAAAATCAAGGATGTGTCACTCCAGTAGATTTATCCGTAAAAGCGAATCTCGCTCTCAAAGATGCCAAAACATTTCTAACTCGCAAAAGCGAAGAATATGGCAGCGTACCCAAAAATCTCAAAAACCAAGGGGTTGTCTTTTATTTTCCTACTGCTAGTGCTTTAGGCAGTATTTTAGACGACAGCGAACCCGAAATCGAACCAGCAGTAAATTCTTATCAGCTAGCAGCCAAAGAATCTAACAAATTATCTGTTAGAAATATTGCACAACTAGCCAAGCAAGAACAAAATCAAGAAAACGAAGCTAGCGAATCCCCCTCTTCATCTCCCGTCGCTCAACTTACTAAAGAAGAATCAGCAAACGCCACTGCAACTATCGAACCTGAAGTAGAAGCAACTAGTTCGATCGCAGATGAATCATCTTCGATTGAGACAACTCAAACGACTCAAACGTTAATTCAGGCAGAACTAGCCAAGCGTCTCGATCTCAATACTAGTACCGTTGGCAGACGTAAATCAGATCCAGATTTTGAAGAGTGGAGTCAAAGCAAAGATCCCGAAGGAATCGCCTGGAGATACCAACCAGCAACCAGGTTATTTGAAGCAGTCGTTCCAAATTAAAATTTTTATTGCCTTCGTGTTTGTCCGAATTGATATTGGGTAAAGATCGGTATTTAGTTTTCTCAGGTCAAGATAAAGTATTGATTTCAAAATAGTTGGGGATTATGGAAAGTTTATTCTCTATAGTCCCCTCTTCTAATAAATGATGAAAAGCAAACAAGTAGATCGGGTTTGGCAATGGCAGAAGGTTGAAGATGGTGTTTATTTGACCTGTGCTTTGTTGTCACCTTGGCGACACGGGTTTTTTAGCCAAGATTTTTATCCCCGCCCTCCAGAAGAATTAACTTCTATTTTGCAAAGGGATGCAAAAGCATATCGAGTCAAGCAAGTACACGGCGATCGCATTTTAACTCCTCAAGAAATTACTCAAGAGATTACTACTCAAAATTTGATTGATAGTTTACCCAATGCAGATGCAGTGATTAGTGATGATGTAAATCAATCTGTATGGGTGGCTAGTGCTGACTGTACGCCAATTTTAATAGGCGATCGCGCCACAGGACAAGTATGTGCGATTCATGCTGGATGGCGGGGTACATCACAAAGCATAGTTCAAAGAGCGATCGCCAGATTTATGGAGTTTGGTAGTCAACAGGAAAACTTGAGAATTGCGATTGGCCCTGCGATCGCGGGTAAAGTGTATCAAGTAGATGATTGTGTAGCAATAAAAGTGAGCAAAACCATTATTGCCGATGCGGAGGATAAAAGCGATTCCTCTATCCTTAAAGAGTTACAGGAGTTGACCCCTTCACCGATTTTAGACGATCGACTACCAGGAAAAGTTCGTCTAAATGTACCCAGGGTAAATCAAATACAGCTAGAACAATCGGGGATAAATCCCGCACAGATCGCGATCGCTCAAGACTTTTGCACCTATCAACAAAGCGATCGCTTTTTTTCTTACCGACGCACGGGAGAAAAGAAAGTCCAGTGGTCGGGAATTCTAAGTAGCTCAACCTAACATGACAAAAAATAAGACCTATAAACTCATAGATCTTATTTAAAACACGTTTATTTAAAACGAGCTAGATGGCGATCGCCATAGCGATCGCTCTCGATTGGATAAAGTAGATCCAAGAAAAGATTAATTAACCTTTTCCCTTTGTTACTTAATTCTTTCTCAGTCTCAACCAACTAATCCGCGCGCAATATCAGTTATGCTAAATCATCTAGATATTCTTGGTGCATAGCAAGATTGCTCGGTCTATAACTATTTCCCAATTCTCGCCATCGTCTTTTGACGCTTGGATGTATGCTGTTTTCGTCCCCATCAAATTTTCTGCGATGAACTCCCAAAGCTTTGAAAAAACCGTCAACATCACCATTAAAAGGTATTGTATGATCTGGTTTTGGACGGTTGATAATCCTATTTAGATCGAACTCGATTCCGAATGCTTGACTTTCAGCGATCATCCACAATAGAGCAATGTCGGACAAGCCACGATTTTTTTCTTCCCCACCACCGATACAACCATGAGTACCTGCAAACCAAACTTGCTTAAAAGTTTGATTTTCGTTGTTGGGGCTTTTTTGCATAATGGTTACATCAAAGACTTTTCTCTTTTCATCAATTGCTACTGCGTGTCGAGCATTTTCGACAATCGAGCTAACAAAGGTATCGTGGAACTTGTATTTTTTATTGACTACTTTGTCTATATTCAAACGAGGAGTGCGATCGGGTATTCCCAAAGCACCCACAGTATCCCAGCACCCCAATAGTTTGATGGTGACATTATCATCTCGATCGCCATAATAACTATATTTTTGCCGAAAACTCCTGGCTGGTTCGTCATCGGGCTTAATATCATTATTTCTATATAAAGCGTAAGCTCTTCCTGCCAAACGTATTCTATTACGTTGTAACAAGCCACAACATCTGATTAATCCTACCAAGCTACGAATCGTATAAGCACCGCGACTAAATCCATAAAGATATATTTCATCTCCATGTTGATAGTTAAGGCTCAAAAAACGGTAGGCATCTTGAATGTTTTGGTCTATTCCCCAACCAAATGCACCGCCAAAAAGTCCATCGATAGTGTCTCCAGTTCCTACCCCTTCATCGTAGAAAACAATTTGGTGAATACGGTCATTTTCATCATAGGGTTTGATTGCTTGAGTTATTTTGACTACGTTAGTGGGATACTCGCTATCCAGCTTTTGCCAAGTGCCATCGCAGCAAACTATTAAACGTTTCACGGTTAGTATTTTGTCTGATATGAATAAATACTTATAGAATACAACGACTCGTGTTACGTCAGGTAGTTTAGTGAAAAGTAAAATTGGTTTAGCTAGTGGGCAAGAAGCCCCACATCCTTATTAGCACTCTTGAACTATAAAGAATGATTTTATTCTCCGATCTATATGTAGTGTGTGAAACCAGGCGTAAGCCCGAGGCAACCTGGGGCTGATGATCGCTAAAAATAAACTAAACACTATATATGGTAGTTGACCAATTTATTTTTTTCTTAACTTGTCACAGTTGGAGAAGTAGGAATTGCTTGTGCGCCTGTAGTTGAGGTGTCAGTACAACAATTACAACAGGCAGATATTCTGCACTTATTGGATTTATATCGCTTCCGTTTTAGCGTCGGCTCGAAAAGGTCTTTCTCCACCACCATTTCCTGTTAGTACTTAATGAATCGACAAGGGGAGATTGCGCTCGTCTCAATTTTTCCTGGTTTTTGCCGAGGGGGTAAATAAACCATCGCGATTGCGAAGCTAGCGGTACTTAAACAAAAATCAAGCCCAAACAAAGCCTAAGCTAGCTTTATAAGCAGTAAATACGTCGCAATTTTGATTGAGCCATTGAACAAAACGAAAAGACATGGCTGTACGAAATGACTGTCTTAGCTTCGGGAAATGTCTTCAAAGATTTGTTCGCCCAACGCCTTCGCAAACCTCCCGTCAGCTTGTGCCAAAGAATAAAAGTATAAGCACAAAATACAAGGATAAAATGTCTTTCTAATCCCTTTTTTTCTCGGACTTGGTATTCACGCTTTCCCTAACCAGCCCTTGGCTTCTCGATAGAAAACTTCTACCCAATTTCTTTGACCATAAGTTTTAACTATCCATTCTTCGGTTACTTTTTCTCCTTCAACATTTGTTATCAAATAATCAATATCTTCTGCATCTT
>CAYXWE010000247.1:0-6159 GCA_964468145.1 uncultured Pleurocapsa sp. | reverse complement strand
GCATCTCCGACAATTTCAGCAACTAAATCGTGGAGAGTAATTAAACCAGAAGTTCCCCCAAATTCATCAATCACTATCACCATCTTTTGATGAGACTGCTGCATTGAAGGTAATAACTTATTAAGAGATGTTGATTCGGGTATAAAGCTAGGAGTCTCGATTAAAGATTCAATAGTAGAATCACTCTGGAGTTCTCCTGTAGCTAAAGGTTCGGCTAGTTTTTTATAGTTGATAATTCCCCTAATATCATCGAGAGAATCACCAATAACAGGATAATTAGAATAGTTAGTTTCGCTGATGGTTTGAAGTAGCTCGCCAAAAGTAGTATTCAGAGAGAGAAATTTAATATCAGTTCGCGGAATCATTACTTGTTCGGCAGTATCATCGCGAAATTCAAAAACATTTTTCAGCAGTTGCCTCTCTTCTGCTTTAAGATCGATCGACTCTCTTTCGGTAGCAATGATTAGCTGTAATTCTTCATAAGTAACTTGTTCGTACCATCCTAAACCGCTGTATTCCACTCCAAATAGCTTGAGTAGTAAACGAGTAGACGAATTGAGAATAGCGACAAAGGGACGAAAAATTCGCGCAATAACTACGCTTAGAGGCCCAAAAAATCTGGCTATTTTTTCAGGATACATTAATGCTATGGACTTGGGACATAGTTCGCCCAAAACTATCTGCAGGTAAGCCAATAATACAAAAGCTAAAGGCAAAGCAAAAGAATGAGCGATCGCGGTAGATAAATATTCTGGTAAAGATAACTGTTGAATTAGATTAACAATGGACACCGCAAAAGTTTTTTCCCCGACCCACCCCAAAGCCAGACTAGAGAGGGTAATGCCCAACTGAGTGGTGGAAAGCAAGCGATCGATACTTCTCTGAAGGGACTGTACGGTTTGAGCCTGAAAATCTCCATCTTGAACTAGTTGACTAATCCGAGAGCGACGTACAGAAACAATTGAAAATTCTGCGGTAACGAAAAAAGCATTAATCGCAATTAATAGAAAGATACCGAGAAAAGCTAGCAACAAATTTGGTTCGGGCATCGGTTAACTGACGATCGAGAAAAATTTAAAATACCACTGCTCGGTCAATTGGTAGATCATCTATTCTGTGTGCGAACTAAATTGTACACTTTGGTCAAAATATCTTGTTCCTTAATGATTTTCAATCCTTTGTGTTTTCCCCCCAAGGGTTTTTGGTTTTTGGTGATATTTTCGGCACTAATATCAGGCTGAGTGACTACTTTCAGGGCTTCTCTACCCATAAAATAGCCCACAAAAGAGCTAGCCAAACCTCCAAAAAGCATCATCAGAAATAGAAATACAGTCAGCCACAAATTTACTCTTATTTTCATGTTTATTCCGATCTCTATTATTTTTTAAGATAAATATTGTCAAAGATACTAGACTTACTAATATAATGTTCTATTAGAGTAAAAACAAATACCAGGGTTGGCCGAGCGGTTTAGGCAACAAACTCATAATTTGTGCTAGGCAGGTTCAACTCCTGCACCCTGGACTTGGCTGTCGCCCTTTCTAGCACAAATCACAGGCTTTTGCCTGTGATTTGTAGAGCAACCCTTTGCTCCAATCTTGCTCCCTATTCTGACCCTTCTCGATTGTGGCTACTCCTCTAGGGGTCTGTTTCTAATACCTCTGGAAATCACTTTATATTTAGCAGAAAAATAGCAAGTAACTTATAACCGATTGTCGATAAACCGTTTAGTAATTACGCCCGAACAAATACAGGGGGATTTAATTAATTTAGATCCTCACCAATTGCACTATCTATTGCGAGTGCTGCGATTAGAGAACAACGATCGCTTTATTGCTTTAGATGGTTTGGGTAATTCTTGGATCGCAGAAATTGCCGATCGCTCGGCAAAAATCATTGAATCGATTGATATTGAAACGGAATTATCTATATCCCTCAGCTTGATTACCGCTTTGCCAAAGGGGAGTGGCTACGAACAGGTTGTTAGATGCTGTACCGAATTAGGGGTTAATAATTTCATCCCCGTTCTGAGCGATCGCACAATTCTCAAACCCAGTCATAATAAAGTTCAACGCTGGCGTAAAATTGTTACAGAAGCAGCAGAACAGTCGGAAAGGACAATCGTACCGACTGTTTTTGAGCCAGTTAAGTTTGCTGCTGCGATCGATAACAATGAAATCATCGGGCGAAACAAGTATTCGTCGGTGCAAGCTGACGACTCATCAAGGTTGAAAAATCGCGCTCAAACTACGCCCGTTCGAGAGAATCTAGATAAATATATCTGTATCGCTAGGGGAGATATTCCTCGTTTGTGGGATTGCTTGAGAGATAGAGAATCATCATCTATTGCGATCGCTACTGGCTGCGAAGGAGGCTGGACAGATAGAGAAATAGAAAAAGCGATCGCCTCAGGATTTAAACCAGTATCCTTGGGAAGTAGAATTCTCAGAGCAGTTACCGCGCCTATTGCCGTTAGTTCTCTGGTATCCACTATTGACGATCGCTAGCCTGTTTAATATAAGAAAAAAGTTACCAATGTCTAGCAATCTTGCTCCTTGGAATATAAATCCTGGAGCAAATTAGTAACAATGATATTCGGTTTTCCAGACAAATAATTTCGGGCAGAAAACGCTACTTGAAGAGGTGAATAACCACACTTTCTGTCATTAATTAATTTAATTAAGATGATATCAAAGCAAAAAAAACAATGGTAAATTTATCAAATAAGTAAAAAATATGGCTATTATTCGTTATAATCCTTGGTCAGAAATGGACTCCGTACAACGTCAAATTAATCGCGTATTTAATGATATTCTCACCCCTACTAGTTTGGCAGAGTCGGGCAACTATTCTAAATATCCTGCTGCAGAACTAACCGAAACCACAGAAGCTCTCATTCTCAAGCTAGAAGTCCCCGGAATTCAGCCTAGCGATATCAATATTGAAGCTACTGCTAAAAGCGTTTCTGTGTCTGGAGAACGTAAGTCTGAAGCTCCCGCAGAAGATACTCAAGCAGTATCTTTCAGGACTGAGTTTCGCTATGGTAATTTTGCTAGAGTAATTCCTTTACCCGTTCGGATTCAAAATACTGAAGTCAAGGCAGAATATACAGATGGCATTTTAAGTTTGACTTTGCCTAAAGCAGAAGAGGAAAAAAATAAAGTAGTTCGAGTTAGTTTGCTAAACGACGCAGATAAATAATTGCTTGATTAAAACAAAACGAAAAAGTTATTAATATAAGTTAACTTTTTTACCAGTCATATTTAGATATATGACTGGTTCTTTGTATGTTTGTTTAGGTTTATTTTATCGATCTATTTATTTTGATAGCTATCTAATAGCAATATTAGTTTTTTGTCATTTGTTATTAGTGAGGGCGGATTCCACGGCTTCTTGCCTCACGCATAGTAGGTTTTTAACACTCATTGTGAGTCTGTACTTTCATTTGAACGAAATAATGGGATTTTCTCTCGGGGTGGCGACTTTTTCTGCTAGCTGTCGATCGACAATTCAAAAAAGAATTATTTGACAAAATAAAAAACACCCAACGGAAGAAGGATGCTTCAAAACTGAAATATTTATTTTTAGTTTATTTGAATCCTACTGCTGCTTGCCATACAAAGGCTAAAGCAAGAAAGAATACAGGGATAATAGGTAGAACGTCTACCAAAGGTCTGAACATAGCATAAGCTTCTGGCAGATCTGCCAAAATAATCAACGCTTCCATATATTTTATATACCTTCCAACAATTTTCTTAAAATTATGAGATAGCTCGCGTTGTCATATAGCGCAAGCAATACTCAGGTTAATAGTAAAAATACTATCACAATTTGGCTAGTAGATTTTTGCTAACACCAACACGGTATTCGGCGCAAAAATGAATCTGTATTTTTGATGAGAATATCTTCTTCATCTTTAACCAACTAAGAGGCTTTCTTTTTATCAGTAGTCTTCTTGGCAGTGGTTTTTTTCTTAGCAGTGGTTTTTTTCTTAGCAGTGGTTTTTTTCTTAGCAGTGGTTTTTTTCTTGGTAGTTTTCTTTTTAGTGGCTGCTTTTTCGGCTAACAACTCTAAAGCTTTTTCTAGAGATATTTCTTCTACCGTTTCGCCTTCTGGCAAACCAACATTAACTTTACCGTGTTTAATATAATTGCCGTAAGGCCCTTTGTAGATATTGACTGGTTCTTTATCTTCGGGATGAGGGCCTAATTCTCGTAAAGGCGTTTTTTTGCTACCACCACGACCTCGTTTGGGTTGAGCCAATAATTCTAAAGCACGTTCTAGGGTTACAGTGAGAACGTCGTCTTCTTTTTTGAGCGATCGATAATCTCGCTGTATTTTGGTATCTTCAGGGCCTTTAAATTCATGAACCACATAAGGGCCAAAACGTCCCAAAGCAGCTTTTATTTTGCCTCCAGTAGCTTCGTGCTGACCCAATAAGCGAGGGAGAGACAACAAACCTACAGCCATTTCAAGAGTTACATCATCCTTAGTGACATTAGTTTTGCTATCCTTTTTAGGAATCGAACTCATCTTGGGCTTGGGATTATCATCGGTTTTATCTCCCAACTGGACGTAAGGGCCATACTTACCGACTTTGAAGTAGATCGGATCGCCAGTTTCGGGGTGAATACCGACTTTTTCGGGACCTTCTTTTTTCTGACGAATTAGGGCTTCGATTTGCTCTGGATTGAGGTCTGCTGGTGTTAGATCGTCAGGGATAGAAACTTTTAAAGCTTCTGCTTCTGCTTCTTGTTCGCCTTCACCTTCGGTGGGAATCTCAATATAAGGCCCATATTTACCGATACGCACAGTTGCATCGAGATTCTCTAAACTAATAGTTTTGGCGATCGCAGGTTCTATTTCATCGCTTTTAACATCAATCTGAGTCTTGAGTCCTGTTTTTCCTTGATAAAATTTCTTGAGATAGGGTATCCAGTCTGCACCACCGCGAGCAATTTCATCTAGAGTTTGCTCCATTTTGGAAGTAAATTCTGTATCGACCAAATCGGGGAAGTGTTCTTCTAGTAAAGCAGTTACGGCAAAGGCTGTAAAAGTAGGGATTAATGCCTTCCCGCGCATTTGAACATAACCGCGATCGACGATTGTTCCCATAACCGTGGCATAGGTACTAGGGCGACCAATACCTTCTTTTTCTAGAGTTTTAACCAAGGATGCTTCGGTATATCTAGCAGGTGGTTGAGTTTCATGTCCGATGGCTTCAACTTCTTTACAGTCTGGTTTGTCTCCTTCTTTGAGTGGTGGTAAAGGTACTGCTTGGTCTTCTAATGCTGCATCAGGATTATCTGAACCTTCGACATAAGCGCGGAAAAAACCAGGGAAGTCAATGCGTTTACCATTGGCGCGGAAAACTGCATTTTCTACATTCACGTCTACAGCAATTTGAGTCAGTTTGGCATCTGCCATCTGACAAGCAACGGTACGCTTCCAAATCAAATCGTATAATTTTAGTTCGCGATCTTTAAGCTTGGTTTCTTTAGGAATGCGGAAAGTTTCTCCCGCTGGGCGAATTGCTTCGTGGGCTTCTTGTGCGCCTTTGCTTTTGGTGCTGTATTGACGGGGCTTGGGACTGAGATATTTTTTGCCGTATTTCTTCTCAATGCAATTTCTGGCTGCTGCGATCGCCTGAGATGATAAATGAGTCGAATCTGTCCTCATGTAGGTGATAAAACCTTTTTCATAGAGCTTTTGTGCCACGCTCATAGTTTCTCTGGCAGATAAACCTAGTTTGCGGTTAGAGTCAATTTGCAATGTAGAGGTAGTAAAAGGTGCATAGGGCTTGCGGGTAGAACCCTTTTCGGTACGACTGCTGACCTCCCATGTCTTGTCAATAATGCGCTCTTTTAGCTTGTTAGCTTCGGTTTCGTTAAGCAGTACCACATCTTTGCCTTTGGCAATCTTTCCTGTATCGGGATCGAAATCGCTACCTGTTGCCAATCTCTTACCATCGAGACTGATTAATTTAGCTTCAAAGGGCTTCTTGTTCTGTTCTAGATCGGCTTTGAGATCCCAATAATCTCCTGTTTTGAAAGCGCGACGCTGCCGCTCACGCTCCACCAGCAGGGTCACTGCCACGGAGTGCACCCGACCGGCAGACAGGCGACGGGCAATCTTCTTCCACAACAGCGGAGAGAGGGT
>CAYXWE010000246.1:0-6169 GCA_964468145.1 uncultured Pleurocapsa sp. | reverse complement strand
GCTAAAATTTTTCGATAAAAAAGCCTGACTTTCTTATGAGAAAATTCAAGAAATTAGTTAATATATCGATCGCTCTAGGGAGCATTATCGCGATCTCTACTATTAATAATTTCAATCCCGCCACCGCAGATTCAGATAATACTCATACAGAAGAGGCAGGTGCGCCAGATAATCGTAGAAGTGCGGGATCGAGATCTGATTGTCTTAGTGCCAATAATCAGATAAATGAGTTAGTTTCTTTAATGCCCAGCAAAAATAATATCGGCACGACTCTTTCCAATTACCCGACAATTTTTGTCTACGTTCCTCAAACTAATAATAAACAAGGTGAATTGCTCGTTACAGAAGGCAATACAACTATCTACAACAGCACCATTGAATTATCATCTCAAGCAGGAATTATTAACCTAGATATTCTCAAAAATAGCAACGGTTCGGGATTGGCAGCAGGTAGAGACTATAAATGGACTTTTACTATTATTTGTAATCCTCTAAATCGTTCTGAGGATGAATACGTATCGGGATATATAAAAAGAATTGATAACTCACAACTAGAGGCAGAAATACAGCAAATTCCTACAGATGAAAGACTCGATTTTTATGCCAAAAAAGGAATTTGGATAGAAACTCTTAATACTATAGTGCAAATGCGCCAAAACAATCCCCAAGATTCTGCTCTGGTTAACGACTGGGAAAGTTTACTCGAATCGGTGGGATTAGGAGATGTCGCATCTCAGCCTTTGATTCAACCTTAGCTATTAATAGAAACATGAAACAATCTAAATTTAACCAAAAAATTAGCAGTTTTACCCTTCTTAGCACTCTGCTAATGGCATTCGGCTTCTTTTCTCTACTCAGTCCCCCAAAGTTAAAATTAATCCCCGAAGTACTCGCTCAAACTGCATCAAATAGTAAAGCAGAAGCAGATCGACTCCTACAAGAAGCAAACGAATATCTCAGCGCGGGAAAATATACCCTAGCTGCCAATAATTTAGAGCGAGCATTAGCTATTTATCAAGAAATTCAAGATAGTCAAGGAGAGGAACAGGTTTTAAATACACTAGCTACAACTTACCTAAAATTAGGAGCGACAGATAAAGCCTATCCTTTGGCGACTAGAATCTATCAGTTGAGAGAAGAAAATGCAGGTACAGCTCAAATTCCTCAGGAAGAAAATTCCGATCGCTCTATATCCGAGGAACAGAAAACGGCACTAAACGAATTATATCAAGGAGCTTTTTCCATAAAGAAAAATGAGTTCAATGAACCAGGCGATTCTAATGATGCCATTACGCATCTAGAAAATAGCTTGGCTGCATTCCGAAATGCTGGAGATCGTCGTGGCGAAGCAGGTATTTTAACTGCTCTAGGTACGATTTATATGCAAGATCGAAAATACTCCAAGGGGATTGAGTATTTAGAAGAAAGTTTAGCCCTCAGCAATGAGTACCCATCAGAATTAGAGAACAGTGGAATCAGGAAAGGAAATATCTTCCTTTTAGGAGAAGCTCACTTTCAACAGGGAAATAATACTCAAGCACTTGAATATTTTCAGCAGTCTTTAGAATTAGCCAAACAAGAAGCAGACAATAAGGATTTGTCTTCTTCATTAATAGCTTTGGGTAAAGTGTATGTGGCTCTGGGAGAAAACGATCGCGCGATCGCTTATGCTCGCGAGGCTCTAGCTCAAAATCAGGCTCGGGCTTCCAGCGAACAAGACTTGGATCGACAAGGTAGGGCTTTAACTATCCTGGGAACAGCCTTATGGAAATCAAATCGTTTGACAGAGGCAGAAGACACATTCAGACAAGCCATGAAAGTCTTTGAACAGTCTCGTCAAGTAGAATTAGCATCAAATTCTGAGGATGAATTAGCAAAAATAAAATCTTTTCAAGCCCAAGCCTCTGTTTCTCCTAACTTACAACAAGTACTCATTGCCCAAAATAAAATCGAAGAAGCTTTGGAAATAGCAGAATGGGGACGCGCTCGCGTGACTACAGAGTTACTAGCAAGAAAATCATCTTCCTCTGACGATCTGCCTCCTCAACAGCCAGTTCAAAATCCCACTAGCCAGAACTATTGTCAGCGACAAGCTCAACAATTGGAGCAATATTCTAGTAGCTTACCTCCAGAACAAGCTCGACAAATGGCAGGGAAAATGTCAGACTTCGAGCAACAATGCCAACAAATATATCAATCAAGACAACAACAAATACAACAGCACCTCGAAAATTCGCCCTACGCTCCGTTTTTGTCATCATCAGCACGCATTTTATCCGCAGAGACATCTCCTCCACCTGCGATCGCGCCACCGAACATAGCTAAAATTCAGCAACTAGCAAGGGAACAAGAAGCCACCATTGTGGAGTATTCAATTGTTGCCGAAAACGACTTGGGGAAAATAAATAGCCAAGAAGATAAGCTCTTAATTTGGGTAGTGCAACCCACGGGAAAAGTAACCTTTCGTCAAGTCGATCTAACTCAAAACAAGCTATCCTTAACTGCTTTAGTTAATAATTCCCGTTGCTTCAACAATCAGGCTTGCCGAGGAGAAAATGAACAACAAGCTGCTCCAGTAGCTACTAGAAGTATTCCTTTCAGTACAGAAGCTCATAACGAACAAGCCAGAGATGTAAACCAAGATGCTTCTGGCGATTTAGAGCTAAAAGAATTGCACTCTTTACTCATCGAACCCATTGCCGACTTGCTACCTCCAGACGAAAACCAAGAAGTTATTTTTATTCCCCATAAGTCATTGTTCCTCGTTCCCTTTGCTGCTTTAAAAGATAGCGGGGGTCAGTATCTAGTGGAAAAACATTCGATCTTAACCGTTCCTGCTATTGAATTATTAGATTTAGCAGCCCAGAAAGATCGAGCATTACAGCAAAACAACTCGACTTTTAACGCGACGATAGTTGGCAATCCTACTATGCCCAGTATGGGAGAACCGCCACAACAATTACCTTCTCTAGATGATGCGGGAAAAGAAGCCCAAGAAATCGCTCGACTTTTTAATACCCAAGCAGTTTTAGGCAACCAAGCAACAAAAACCTCTGTCTTAGAAACAATTTCTCAAGCAAATCTGATTCATTTGGCAACTCATGGAGTAATCGACGATCTTCAAGGCTTTGGCATTCCTGGGGCGATCGCTCTTGCTCCAGACAATCGTAGTAATGGTTGGTTGACTTCTAGCGAAATCCTCGACCTCGATCTCAAGGCAGAATTAGCGGTTCTCAGTGCTTGCAATACTGGAAGAGGGGATCTTACAGGAGATGGTGTAATCGGCTTGTCTCGTTCTTTTATCTCTGCTGGCGTTCCCAATCTCATAGTGTCTCTGTGGCAAGTACCAGACGGAGCTACCGCAGATTTAATGACCGTTTTTTATCAGAATCTAAAAACCGAACCTAGTAAAGCCAAAGCATTACGTCAGGCAATGTTATCGGCGATCGCTCAAAATAAAGACCCTTCTAGTTGGGCTGCTTTCAGTTTGATTGGTAGTGCTTCAGCAGAATGCGGGATTTGTCATCAAATTGTAGCAACTCCATAAAGCGATCGCTTCTACGAAATCCCCAGAGAGAAACTTTTGCTTGGATTGTTCCCGTAACTCATTATTCGATTGTTGTTGCATGATTGGCGATCGATTATTCTCTAAATTAACCAACATTTAATCGAACTGAATTTCTGCTTTTATGCAGCTTTTAGAGATTACTTTTTCGCGATCGCACGATCTAGCACTACGTCATTTACAAAAATCGAAATTATGGAATAAGCGAATCAAAATAAATTATTTTTTGACAATAGTTATCGGGAGTTGGTTCTATTTCCAAAATTATGCCATCTCCTGATTCAAATTCAACATTTTCAAATAGTAAAGCGGTTTCCCCCCCAATAGCTTCTCTTTCACTTAAATAATCTCCATTTTGGTCGAGCAGTTGCAATTTATATCCAGGAGGAATTGTGCCTCCTTGTTCGACTATACGCAGTTCAAATGTCCATTCATTTTTACGATCGAGATCGATCAAATCTACATCTATAGGTTTGATTATCAATTCATATTGTTCTCCATCTATTCTTAAAGCTTCTTTAGAAGATACTTGAGGAGTCTTTCCTTTTAAAGATCTAGTTGCTCCAATTGGTTGAAGATCGACCCAAAGCAAATTAACCTGTTCTGCTAATTCGTCAAGTTTTTGATTTGCAGCATCTATTCCTTGGTCAGCTACAATTTTCAAGCTATCTATAATAGAAAACTTACTGACAGTTTGGTTACTAATATTACCTTCAAGATCGTGATTATTGGTAGTTTCAAAACCCTGCCAAATATCTTGCATATACTCAAAGAAATCTTCTACAATATCTTCGATACGAAAAGATTTATCTGCTTGCGAGCTACTTCGAGTACTAGAACTCATCGCCATCGATTTTTTTTTAATTGTTTCAAGTCCCAGATTGCGGTTAATAATTTCTTTAACGATATCTTCTTCTTCGGCAAATCTCGACTGCAAACAGCACTCAAGTAGATTTCTTTTATTATCTTGATTTAAAATTTGAACTAGCAGATCGCGATCTTGAATTTCCTGTTTGAGAATATATACTAACTCCTGAAAAGAAGAATCAATTTTTTCTTTGTAGTCAAAAAAGTAATTTACACTTAGAAAATTGTCTAGAGAGATTTCTTCTAGCATCTCATCAGGATTAGCAACAGGATAAAAACCAAGAATTGTAGCTCGCTTACTAGATTCATCAATCTCGACGGCAAAATAACCGAGACAATCATTCCAAGTTTCTGGAGGAAGGATGCAAGTTTTGTCCCCAGGTAAAACAGGACGACATTCAATATTTATACCTAAATCTGATAGTTGTAGATTAGCTTTATCAAAATCAAATAATGATGTTTTAAATAGTTCGCTATTTTCTAAATCTGTTTCAATATCTAGGCATCCTAAATAATAATTAATTGCATAAATAGCGAGAGTATTCAAATATTTTTGTCTGCCAATTTCTTTATTCTTGGATAACGATTGAAGTAGAGCAGCTTTTTGAAAGTACTCTGTAGTCAAAATAATAGGAATTGGGGTGTTTGATGTTGTTGAATACATAATAGAAATCAAAATAGTTGATGTGTTTATTTAAAAATTTTGGCGTAACGAAGTCATGCCGTAAGGCTTATCGCTTAGAAAATATAATATTTTTTATTCATTTTGCTGTTGAAGAATAAATTCTTTGATGTCCAAAATATGTTTTGTCAGGTTTAACCTAGCAAAAACGTATAGATAATAATAAATGATAGTTCTGATAACTACTACTACTTCATCTGGATCGAGAGATTTTATGTGTTGAAATTGTAAATGTTCTTGTAAGAATTCTTGCCAAGTCTCAAAAGCTATTTTCGTCAAAGGAAGCTCGGAGTCTGCTGAGTTTTCAAAATTCCAAACGCTTAAGATATCCACCCTAGAGAGAAAATCTTGGTTATCAGTTTGTTTGATTATTTGTTGAAACTTCCCTTTCGTACTGCTGATGAATAATGATTTTCCCGATTTAGAATCTGGTTTTTGGGGATTGACACCCGATTTGGAGTAAGCAAAATATTTGAAATTGCCGATTTTGGATTTTAAAACACTATCATTTTCAAAATCTACAATTTCTTGTTGCAGACTATTTTTCCTTAGTTCCTTTTCCTGTTGTATCCCCTGTAATAGTTCTTTAACCTTGCTGGTATAATTATTATTAGTATTTGATTCTAAATAATCTTCCAGTCTATTACGAAGTGGCTCAAAATCATTGACGCAAGTTTTGAGTATAATAGGCTCAAACAAATACTCATTACCACTAAATTTAGGGCTTAGTGTTTGTTTTTTAAGATCTTTTAAGTCGTATCCTCTCGTTTGCATTTCATCGATGGTTCTATCCCAAACTCCTTTAGTACTAATCTTTTTTTCTGAATAATATACAATTCCTAATTTTTGAAACGATAGTGTTGACGATTTATTTAAAAATATAGAGCTATAAATCCTAAAATTATCTTCTTCAAGTAGTAATATAGGATCGGGTTCAATATCTTGAATGGCTTCTAAGAATAAGCTATCGTCACTTTGTTCTGTATTAGAAGACTGTTGAGTTGCTAATTCTTGGATTTGTTCTTTTTCTTTTTTAAGCTTGCGATAGCCATCAT
>CAYXWE010000245.1:181-6179 GCA_964468145.1 uncultured Pleurocapsa sp. | reverse complement strand
AGTTATAGGAAAGAACCGCTTTATCTTCAAATTTTTCCCCAACTCGATCGTTTTCTATATATCCCAGTTCATAGACGCACCAAAATGCTATCTGTAATAAAAATAGCCCTATTGCGTTTAGCAAAGGATGAGAACTGGGATAAGAAAAAGACAACGCTAAAATAATAAAATCTTCTCCAATTATGTTGTTCAGAAAATATTTTTTATCTGGTCTCTTTACTTTTTCAGAATAAAAAAGCGGTATATAAATGTTCACTTCAAATAAAAAATACTTGGTTACGATAAATGTTATAGTATATAGCAATATAGTTTTTGGTTGTCAGCAAATAAATTAAAAGTTGCGTTATTTTTTTCTTAACAAGATATAAATTTTAAAATTTACTATTAGTAGTATCAGCTATTTTTTTAAATTTGCTAATAATTCATAATCAAATAAATTAATATTAAAATGCGATTGCACTACGAGCGGAAAATAGCGATAGACTAAATATCTTCAAAATAATTGTCAATTAGGATTTTTTTATCGATTATTTCGGATTTATTTTTAGGTACAAATAAACAAGGGGTTTACTGTTTTATATTATGGGATGCTAGCAAACTTTAGACCAATTTGGTTAAATTCAAGACAACGCAGCTATTCTAAGCTCTCTAACTCAATTCGTCTAGCAACATATTGCGATATATCTGTGGTAGGTAGCCACTCATAGAATTAGTTTCAATTCCATATCCCAAACTCGTCCAAGTACCAGAAAGCAACTTTAGGACGTGAGTAATATCGCCCTGTCTCAAAGTCTGGGGAATATCCACCTGCCAAGCATCGGAGTCGCTCAACCAATCATGGACTACTGCATCTTGGTATTTCGCTTCAAAACTATAATTTTTCCATCGCCAAATACCTGAAGGGCGGGGATGATATTTACTAGCCTGTCGCTCCCAGGTAAAATCTAGCATTTGATAGCGTCCTGCAGCGGTGCTACATTGCCCTACATTAGGACCTGTGACAATGGCAACGCAAATTTCAGGATGACGACTGAGATCTCTAATATAGCGACCGCCATAAATAACGTTATATGGTTTTTCAACGTTAGCCTCGCTAGCGGTAATAGTTCTCATCAAAGCTCTAATGTAAGGATCGCCTCCCGACATCGCCAGAGGTTGAGTCCGATCGATACTAGGAGCATAAGTAGCAACTTCAGGAGTAGGGGGAGTCGATCGCTTTTTCCAAGATTCTGTTAATCTACCTAATAAATTTACAGAATAATTGATATAGGACATAGCTTGGGATCGATCGATCTTTCCGCCTAAGTTGGTCAAAACTAAAATAAGACATCCGAGATAGAAAAACTTGGTAGCTTTATTAACTAATTGCATTGATGGCAGAAGAAATAAAAAAACTGGTTAATGATGTGAACCCAAGATAGCTTGGGTACTACTTAATATATTGAACTATAGTACTAAATACAGCCAGCCTAGGTTATATCAAAGCTTTACCAAATTCCCCTCGAACCCAACAAGGATTATCTACGACCAATTGTTTCCAAAACTGATTCTATCTCATCTCGATTGCCCACCATTAGATTGCGTGCAATGCGCTCTTTGGCTTCCCAGGGAGAAGGTTCGCCCCAAAATTCTGCTAAAGCAACAGCATCATCGTAGCTATATCTAATATCCTCGGGGTGAGATCCCGCATCGGTATATGTACATTGGGGATTCGATTCTTCTAATGCTCGGATGCGAGCATCAACTAAGTACTGTTCCAACCACGGTATACCACCATCTTCCCAAATTACCTTTCTGCCAATACGGGCTTTAGATTCTAAAACCGAGGTATCCCAAAGATAAGCGAGTAAAATAGCATCGCAATAATTATATTCACTGCTGGCATAAGCTTCTAGTTCTTGTTGTCGGCGATCGCTATTATCTGCTTGCAAAGTAGGATTAGTTTGGGAAAATGAGCTATTTGCTACCGCTTTCGCGGGCAATCCCAGTAATAAAGAAGAAATAGCCATAAAAACATATAGATTAAGGCTATTAGTTTGTTTAATCATAAATTTATTCGTTTAGTAATACTGTTTTATCGTTTCTTTAAAGATAATAGTTGTAAACCGCCTCGATTGATAATTGTTCGTCAATAATTGATAATTGATAGTTGCGATAGTATTTCAACTCGAATCAAAGTCATGACCTTAACCGTATACAATACCCTCACTCGCAGTAAATCGCCGTTTCAAACCATAGAAGCCAATAAGGTGCGGATGTATTGCTGTGGCATTACGGTTTATGACTATTGCCATCTCGGTCATGCTAGAACTTGCTTAGTTTGGGATGTGGTGCGTCGCTACTTGGAATGGAGTGGCTACGAGGTAAACTACATTCAAAATTTTACCGATATTGACGATAAGATTCTCAACCGCGCCAAAAAGGAAGGTACATCAATGGAAGCGGTTTCTGAGAAATATATCCAGGCTTACTTTGAAGATATGGAAAGCTTGGGCGTGGGTAAAGCCAATGCTTATCCCCGCGCCACCCATACTCTAGATGGTATTAAGCGTCTGGTATACGAACTCGAACAAAAGGGTTTTGCCTATCCCGCCGAGGGAGACGTTTATTATTCCGTCGAAAAATTTCCTGAATATGGCAAACTTTCGGGAAGGAAACTAGAAGATATGCAGGCTGGTGCTAGCGGTAGAGTTGAAGGAGAAGAAGATAGTAAAAAGCAATATCCCTTTGATTTTGCCCTCTGGAAAGCTGCCAAAGAAGGCGAACCTGCTTGGGAATCTCCCTGGGGAAATGGTCGTCCTGGCTGGCATATAGAGTGTTCTGCGATGGTGCGAGAAAGACTGGGAGAAACTATTGATATTCATGTGGGTGGTGGCGATCTAACATTTCCCCATCATGAAAATGAGATTGCTCAATCTGAAGCGGTGACGGGACAACCTTTGGCTAATTATTGGCTGCATAACGGCATGATTATTGTCGAGGGTAAAAAGATGTCGAAGTCTTTGGGTAACTTTACTACGATCCGCCAGTTGTTGGATAAATACGATCCGATGGCGGTACGTTTATTTATTTTGCAAGCCCAATATCGCAAGCCTGTAGATTTTAATGACAAAGCTTTGAGTGGTGCTACTAATGCTTGGTCAACTTTAAAAGAAGGATTGTTATTTGGCGATCGCTATGGGGATAAATTAGGTTTCAATCACAAAAACGATCCAGATGAAGTAATCGTCGCTAGATTTAAAAGTGCTGTAGATGATGATTTTAATTTTGCGGGTGGTTTGGCTATTTTGTTTGAAATAGCCAAGAATTTGGAAAAAGAAAGTAATTTAATTATCCACGAAGAAGAAAGTAATACCCCTACTGCAGAATTAGCAAAACAGTGGCAAACTTTGATTCATCTTGCCGATATATTGGGTTTTTGCTCCCAGCTAGAAGATAGTAATAATAATGAGGGCTTGAGCGATAAGGATATCGATGCTTTGGTACAGCAACGTCTTGATGCTAAAAAAAATAAAGACTACGCTCAAAGCGATCGCATCAGGGATGAATTACAGGCTCAAGGTATCGCTCTGATTGATAAACCAGGAGGTGTAACTATTTGGAATCGTCATTAAATATTGCACAGTATTTCGAGCGTATTCAAGGTAGTTTAGCCGAACCAATTGATTCGTACAAAATTATCGATCGCGGATGGACTAATATAATTATTGAAATCAACAAGCGCTGGATTTTTCGCTTTGTCCGCGACATCAATAATCGGCAAATTGCTATCGAACAAGATTTTTTGCCCAAATTTGCTGGAGTTTCTCCCGTCAAGATTCCTGAAATTATCCTCAGCGATCGTGACTATATCGCTTATGTGAAAATTCCAGGGGAAAGGTTTTCTCCTGAGAAATTTTTATTATTCTCTAATTCTCAAAAAACTGCAACTATAAAGCTTTTAGGGGAATTTTTAACTTGTTTGCATAACTTTCAATTTTCTCATCAATACTTATCCGCAGCACCTTATGGTGGGGGAGATTTCTGGAACGATCTGTGGTTTGCAGTCAAAGATAATCTTTCCGCCCCCACAAAACAAAAAGCAGAAAAGTATTTTAGGGATGCAATGGCGCAAATTAAATCCATTCCCTGGAAAAAAACTTTAATTCATGCAGATTTGGGAACTAATAACATACTGATGGATTTCCAGCAAAATAGTCTCAGCGGGATTATTGATTTCGGAGATCTTTGTTTGGGAGATCCTGCTGCTGATTTTGCTAGTTTTTATCGCAATTTTGGTCGCCAGTTCGTTCGAGAATTACTTTACTATTACCAAAGATCGGTAGAAGACAATTTTTGGACGAGAATTGAATACGAATCCAAACGCAAAATGTTTTTAATGGTTTACTTCGCTCACAACTACGGTTTTGAAAGTGAGATTCCTCATATTTTGCAGTATATTGAAGAGCTATTTTGACCGACCCCAGAATAGACAGAACCAAAGAACACAAACTAATCGACATAGTGGCGATCGCGATATGTGGAATGCTGTGTGGTGCAGATAATTGGATAGCGATTTGCAGTACGGGAACTCTAAAAAGGAGTGGTTCAAGCAGTTCCATCTAAAGATCGTGGAAGAACAGAAATCCGTCGTCATTGGGCAATACCAGTCACAGAATTGTTCTTTGCTCAATCAAATGTGAGAGTCGAAGAAAAAAAATACAACGCTTTTTAATCTCATCAAATTTAAGCTTGTCTCTACTTTGGTTTCCGTTGATAAAAAAGATAATTTCAACTTGATATTAGCGATCTCCTGTGGGTTAAAAAATATCTTGAATCCAAAGAAGAAAAACTTTGGGTTTCAAAGTAGATGCGGTTTATCTAATTTTTGAAATCCAAAAACTATCAATAAAATAATATTTTTTGAAATATTTAAAAATCAAATATAAAACGAAAAAAATAAGGCTAGTGTAATATAAGAGTTTTATTTACTATATTCTAATCTTTAACAACATATTTATATATTAATTGCAATCAAAAAATATTTAAAGTTACGTAGGCTAAAAATTATTAATCATGGAAAATGTCACGGTAGAAAATGGTGTAGCTACCTTCACTGAAAGTCAAACAATTGGAGCGCAAGCAGAGATTCCCGACGAGTGGGATGAAGTTGTGATCGAAGATGGTGTCACCCTCAAAGGAAATTTTCTTGTCCCAGATGATAGAGATAAGCCTTTAACTATTAGGGGTGAAAGCAGGGAAGGCAGTGTTATAACAGGTTTGGGAAATGACAAAACTTATCAGAACAGTGACACGCTCGACTACAGTGCCATCGCACACCAAGGGGATGCTGAAATTACCGTCAAGAACTTGACGAGTGATGAACCCGACTTTTATCATACGTACTCTAATGGCAAGTTGAATGTTGATAATGTAAATCTAACCAGCTCCGAAGACAACCCCGAAAAAGATGGATTTGCTGGTGGTGATGGTTCTAGCATTACAAACAGTTTTATCAGTACCTACGATGATGCGATCAAGATTTACGACGACGATATACTAGTCGAGAACGTCACGATCGAACATTTGCGAAACGGCGCGCCTCTTCAAATGGGCTGGGGTAGTGAAGAGAGCGGTTCTGCAACTATCAAGGATCTGACTGTTATCAACGCTAGTGATGACACTTACAACATGGGTGTGATCAGTTGGGCAGACAAAGATATAGGAGAATTTAGCGAAAGAACGTTAGAAATTGATGGATTGACCAGAGAATCGAAACCAGGTGCTGCTGAGGCCGATCTGTATCAGTTTGGTCAAAAATTTGGTGGCGGAAACGTTGATAATGCTGAGATAAATATTATCGGGTACGAAGAAGATGCCAATGACATTGAGCAGTTCAATGGGAGTTCTGGGCAAGTCTCTGTATCTGGCGATCCAAATCCAGAACCTGAGGAAGAACTAGAGCCTGAGGAAGAACTAGAGCCTGAGGAAGAACTAGAGCCTGAGGAAGAACTAGAGC
>CAYXWE010000245.1:0-81 GCA_964468145.1 uncultured Pleurocapsa sp. | reverse complement strand
CTGAGGCCGAACTAGAGCCTGAAGCCGAACTAGAACCTGAGGAAGAACTAGAACCTGAGGAAGAACTAGAACCTGAGGAAG
>CAYXWE010000244.1:0-6186 GCA_964468145.1 uncultured Pleurocapsa sp. | reverse complement strand
ATGGCGACTGCTACCTTGGTGGCGAACAAGATGCGTAGCGGTTTGACCATGTTGGGGATTATTATTGGAAATGCTTCAGTGATTGCTATGGTAGGGGTAGGAGAAGGGGCAAAAAACCTCGCCTCCGAACAGTTTGAATCATTAGGGCCAAATGTCATCTTTGTCGTACCAGGGACACAGGAAGAAAGACGCACCACCTTCAATGCACCTAAAACTTTAGTTTGGGCAGATGCTAAGGCGATCGCCGAACAAGTACCTAGCGTAAGTGAAGTTGCTCCCCAGATTACGGGCAGTCAGTTAATTACCTATCGCAGTCGCAATGCTAACGAACAGGTACTAGGTACTACTCCAGAGTATTTAAGCGTCAGAAGTTTTGAAGTAGATCGGGGTAGATTTTTTGACGATGTAGATATTCAGCGCAACCGTAGAGTAGTAGTGTTGGGTTCGGAAATAGCAGATAAGTTTTTCCCCCAACAAAACCCCCTCGGTCAAAAGATTCGCGTTAAAAATATTAACCTAGAAGTTATTGGAGTCTTAGAAGCTAAGGGTGCTTTTTTAGGACAAAATCAAGACTTAACAGTATACGTACCCTTAACCACAATGGCGAATCAGATTGTGGGTAATACATCGCCCTATGGTACTCAGGTAACTTTTATTTCCATCGCAGCCAAGAATGAAGATAGTATTCGTGCTGCCAAACTACAGATCGAAAATCTTTTACGTCTACGTCACAAAATTACGGGAGAAGATGATTTTAGCGTCCGTACCCAAAAAGATGTTTTAGAAATAGTCGGCACAATTACCAGTGGCTTAACCGTATTACTAGCTGCGATCGCAGGTATCTCCCTATTAGTTGGCGGTATCGGAGTGATGAATATTATGCTGGTAGCGGTATCAGAAAGAACCAAAGAAATCGGCTTACGTAAGGCAATTGGCGCAAAAGAAGGGGATATCCTCTGGCAATTTTTAATCGAAGCAACAATCCTCTCTGCTGCAGGGGGTGCGATCGGCACAGCAGTTGGCGTGACAGGAATTATTATCGTCGGTGCAGTTTCTCCTCTAGCACCTACCATTTCTCCTCTAGCTATTTTAGTGGCAGTAGGCGTTTCTGGTGCGATCGGTCTTTCTTTTGGTGTTTTTCCCGCCAAAGCAGCAGCCAAGCTAGATCCAATTGTGGCATTGAGAAGTATTTAACCTCTTAAGAAACACATTCCTCGCCTTCAGAATGTGTTTCTTAAGAGTATAGTAATACTTACTTACGCTTTATATCTGCTGCACGATCGCATTACCAATACTAATAATCCCAATAAAATTACCAATCCCGTTCTCAATTGACTATTTAGACTGAACTCCAAATCTCCCAAATAGTGCGAACCTGATAACACGGTGTGAGCGATACCAAAAATTAAAGCAGGTAAAGTAAGTAGATGAATTTTGCGCCAGCGTTGACCGAGATTTTTAACAGCGCGATCGCTACTAGTAACTGCAGCAGGTAGCATTAAAAATAAACAGAAAATTCCTCCCGTAATACCCAAACGATGTTGGGGCAACATAAAGGCGATCGCATCAAAATTCCAATTTAAAGAATGGTCTAGCATATGGGCGGTATGGGCAACAGATAAGACAAAAGCACCGACTCCAATAGCGCGACGGTATAGTAGCGGGGCAGACCAAAATCCATTAATAGGACGAGCAATTAGAGCCAACATTAACAGGATTAATGCACCGTGTCCCGTATAGTCAATCATGGCATCTGTTCGCAACAGAGTTAGAATACCAATAGCTACTGTTACCCATCCCCCCAAGCGAAACAGTTGACTGCGCCGATCCGCGCTAACTTTAGCAGCAAATACCCCTACTCCCAACATTATTGGAACTGTACCCAAACCAAAACACAGCATTGTAACTGCACCTGCAAGTAACTCCCCTGTTTCTACTGCTTTGAGTTGGGCTGCATACAAAAAACCACAGGGAATTAAACCCCAAACACTTCCTAATAAAGCTGGTGTCCACCACTGTTGCCTTAATGCTAGTCGATCCATTCCCGAACTGAGGCGATGATGAACTATACCCTGTAACGGATTGAAAAAAGGCAAACGAGGCAACCAGTCTGGTTTTATTTGTCCGATACCAAACCAAATTAGCAATATTCCCGTAAAAATTGCCATTATTTGTCTAAGATCGCTGCCTATTCCTGCTAATTGACCGCTAGCTACAAATACAGAACCCAATCCTCCCAAAGCTGCCCCAACTAAACCATAGCTAACAATTCTGCCCAAATTGAGCAACAAATGAAACCGCCACCCGTTAAATTCTTCTGGGTTTTTATCCTGTTGAGATAGGGCAAAAGCCACAGTCAAGGGGCCACACATCCCAATACAGTGACCAAAACTACCCAAAAATCCCAACGATGCAATTAACAGTAGATCTAACACTCTTACTACACCAAAGATGCACGGGGTTCGACTATATTTTTAGATTCAGTTGTGGATAGATCTTCAATCACTGCCAACATTTCTCGTTCAAAGCTAACCTGGGCGCGATTGGTTTTTGCTCCAAAATAAAAGCGATCGTTCTGTTCTAATGCCCAAACTTGAGAATGAGAAAAATAGCTCATGACTACCCCAATCATTAATAGTCCAAATCCTGTATAGACAATGGGTACGCCAGGATCGGCTTTGATCTGCAAACCCGTACTACCGATGATATCTAGCAATTTGATATTGATACCGTCAATATCTACGCTTTGACCGATACGGATGGCACTAGTTAATTCCCCCTGCTGGTTATAAATTAAGGCCGTTCCCTGTAAATCTTTGATTAACATCGATACACCAGAACTGAGGTCTGGTTTGGTCGGAATCCAAGTCCCCCAAATATTGCCCGCACCCAAAGTATCTAATTTGGCAACGGGTAATTGAAATACGGGGCTATTGTTTAACTGAACCCTAGCAGCAGCAATACTCCAGTTAGTTTGATAAAGAGTTACACCGTCATAACGTAGAGGATGATTGACATAAATAGTCTCTCGCTTTAATTCTTCTCCATTGTTATCGACTACCGAAAGATCGGAATAGAACTGATCGATATCGCCATTCTCTGTATAGTCAATCCAAAAGCGATTTACCTTTACTCCCCAATCATCGGGTATTTGAGGACTAGAAAAAGGGCCAGATTCAATAATATTTTGAATTTTAAAAGTATTGCCACTGGCAATCATTTCTTGGGCGAAAAATCCTGTAAAGATGCCCCACATTCCTCCGATTAAAACAATTAGCATCCCAGTATGGACTACAATCGGCCCTACACGACCAATAATACCTTTACGGGCATATAATGTATTATCCTGTTGCCATACTTGATATTTTTGCTCTTTCAACAAAGGAATCAAAGAAGCGATTGCACCCTCTTCTAATTCTGCACTCAGAGCTAATTTTTCAAACTGTTTTGGTTTTTGATAGTACTTCCATTTACGGGCAGCTTTTAAAGCAGGTAGTTGTCGGGTAAAAGTACAGGCGGTCAAACTCGCCCCAAATAAAATTAATAAAGAAAGATACCACCAGGTACTATATACACGATTTAAACCCGCAGCTACAATAACTTTCCAAGTCAAAAAACCATACAATGCAGGAGATTCGGGATAGTTTTGTTGATAAAAAGTCAGAGTTTCCGCCTGTTCTATTACTGTACCTGCAATACTAACTACAGCGATCGCCAATAACAATACAATTGCTAATTTTAAATTGGCGATAATGCCCACAAAACGACGGAAGATAAATTTTGGTGTTAAAGATGAATTCATTATAAATACTAAGACTTCTAACAGGGATCGTTCTCGATCGCCTTGCTAGTAAATAAAAAGTAAAAGAAGCCAGGATTATTTTGTCCCGATACTTTAAGCATAAACCGCGACATATTTTAAAATAGCTTTATTTGGTTTTTTTATATTTTAAGGCGATCGCGCAAGAGGTCTAATCAAGCAGCTAGTAAATTGAGATCTATACCCAAAACCTCGATCCAAACCCTTGCACCACAAGCCAACGGTCGATCCTGGTTATAGACGATCTTACAGGGTACGGGTATTTCTAGTTCGTGTACGTAACGTCGTTCTTTACTCCTAACTGCGATCGCGGGTTTTCTTTCTGCCCTACTTTTTTTGATATTTTGTCTGATGATGTTGCTGTTTATATTAATGGTGGTCTTGATAGTCTTTTTTTTTGTGTTCCAAGTCCCTTTCTGCCCTTTCCTGGTTTCCTCAATGTATGGCAATCCATCGTAAAGGGGAATGAGCCAAAATTTACCAGTTTTATAAGCCCCTCTCACTCTTCCCTTCTGCAATAACTGTCTTAATCTACCAGAGGATATCTTTAATAAAATTGCTGCTTCAGTTGTACCTACATACATGACAGTTGAGTATTTTTCTAAAAATAGATTATTTTGTACTATTGTACCTTAATTGAGCTATTTATCTTTATTCATTTCACTTTAAAAATTCTTCCTTGTTTATATTTCTCGCAACTTGGGAAAATAACTGCAGGTTCGATCGCAAATGACAAAAATTGTCATTTGCGATCGAACCTGTTCCCAGATCCTAGCCAAAGACTAATAACTAATAACTAATAACTTAAACAATAAATCGTTCTACTACACTGACTCCCGCTAAATTCATTCTTACTTGAAACTCTTCTCCCTGCTGGCAATCAAACTCCAATTGCATCCAGTCATCTGCATCCTTGGTAGTAGCAGATAAACAAACTCGATCGCTACAATCGAGAATCGATACCCCTAAGCCAGAAGGCAAATTATCGTTTTGCGCTCCTGGGTATAACTGCAGACGTAAAGCAATCCTAGTGCTGGATTCTTGTTGGATTTGTAAAACTAAAATAATTTCGCGATCGAGGCTAGTTAATTGCCATTGAATCTTTTTACCTCTGGCGATCGCAGTTGCGGTGGAATTAGGAACGGCTAAACTACGGGTTATTCTTCCTGCCAAGATAGTTTCTATCGGTTGCCACTCGGCAGTAAAAATATTAGATAACCATTGATTCAGATTAATCTGGTGCTGGGATTGGGCGATCGCATCGAATAAAGATTCTAACGGCTGTAGTCGATCGATCTCGATGGTTTCTGTCTGGCGATCGACTGCTGTGGCTAAAATAAATCCTAATAGTTCTATTTGCTTTAATTCTGCTTCTAATTGCACTACCAAATAACCCAGACGATCTTCTCTAGTCTCTGGGGGAATTGAAGCCGTTGATTCTCCTGGTAACAACCAAAGACATTCTAGTTTTCCAATATTGGGTAAAATAATATCTGCAATATTAAACATCCCCCGCAAGCCACTGTGCCAACAATCGCTGTTGCTAATATCGCTATCAATGTTTAGCCATTTTAAATAGGTACGAACTCCACAAACAGCCAGAGTATTGAGATATACCCGTCTGCCTTTGGCGGGATTGGCTTGTTGGGCTGCAAATTGCTTGGCATAACTATGGGCATTGCGATCGAGCAAAATAGTCAGAGGTTTTGATTGAGTGGGGTCGATCATTTAGTTACTAATTTTGTGACTGATTTCCTGTAGCAGAGGCAAACATTTCTTTTTCCAGTGAGAATAGAGAGTCTGGTTATTCACCTGCAGATCTCTGGCTATTTCCGAGACTTTATCGGGGGGATCTTTGAGTAATATACGGATGGCGAGACAGCGACAGTTACATTGGGGATGTTGGCGGGGATGGGTAGTGACGAGGTTATTACCTTTATCTTGTTGGATGTAATCGGCGATCGCTTTACCGATGTTTGCCGATTTTTCTGCCTGCATTTGGGCAATTTGAGTATCTAATAAGCTCAAAGATATTTGCGGATCGGCAATGGTAGCGATAAAATCAGTCGCGGTATCTTCTTTGGTGGAAGGATAAACGCGATCGGGATCGTAACTGTTATCGGCAATATATAAATCGCGGATACGCCACTTGAGATAACCATTGATCCAGATAACCATACTTTTAGCTACAGATTCGGTAGTGGGTTCAAAGCGATCGATGTTTTTACACGCCCACTCCAAGGTGCGATTGTAAGCTTCGGGATAATCTTGATGGGAAGATCGATAAATTCCTGGTAGTTGTTGAATCAACATCAATAACCGATTGAGACATTTCTGTCTTTGGGTTATGTCTGTCGATTGGCGAC